>JBBTWW010000115.1:0-15426 GCA_038062595.1 Patescibacteria group bacterium
TTCCTCTGTTTTTCAAATCTTCGGCATATTTCGATATCAGTTCGTTAGTGCGAATCAATATTGCGGTATCCGTAATACCTGATTTTCTCAACTCTTCAAGTTTATTTGCAATCCACGAAACCTCCGCCGTGTCGGAATCAAACATATGAACCGATGGCTTATCTTCTTTTTTCACAGCATTTATCTGGGAGATTAACCTCTTGTCTATCCCTTCTTTGGCCTCTAGACGATCCGGATTATTGTACTGGATTACTGCATAACTCATATCGAGGATCGACTGTGTGCTACGAAAATTCTTTGATAAAACAACTCTATCCACGTTTGAAAAATGAGACTCAAAACTCAAAATATTAGCAACCGAGGCGCCGCGCCATTTATATATGGACTGATCGTCATCGCCTACCACAACGAGACTGTCCGCCTTTTCACCGAGCAGGTACACGAGCTTGCTTTGTGCGAAGTTAACATCCTGAAACTCGTCTACGAGAATGTGCAGAAATTTTTTTCTGTATTCGGCGAGCACCGATGGCCGTTTTTCCAAAAGCCTAAGGGTATAAAAAATAAGATCTCCATAATCGAGCGCACCTTCGGAGATCATTATGTTCTGATACATTTGATAACAAGCAGAGAGCTCCAATAATTTCGTAGTTTTTTCTTTATCTTCTTCCGTGATGGCTTTTTTTCCAAAATCAGCCGCATAATTCCGGTAATCTTCCGGAGATATATCTTCGTCTTTCAGCCTACTAAAATGACTTAGTAATGCCGTAATAAACTTCAGCGGACTACCGAGAGGGCGATAGTAGTCGAGTGGCATTTTGAACAAATTTTTCTTGAGAAAAAACCACTGGTCCGTATCGGAAAACAACCGATAATCCGTCGGCAATCCGATATCAAGTCCACGTTCACGCAGTAGACGATCACAAAAGCCATGGAATGTGGAAATCACCGGTTGATCAGCACCCATTGGAAGCAGTACATCCACGCGTTCTGACATTTCGTTCGTTGCCTTTTCCGTAAAAGTCAGTGCAACGATAGACGTTGGTGCAACTTTTCTTTCCAATACTAGATCTGCGATCCTCCCGGTGATGACTCTTGTTTTTCCAGTACCGGCACCTGCGATGATCAAAAGCGGACCCACAGAGTGGGTAACCGCATTTTTTTGCTCATCGGTAAAAGTCTGTCCGGTATCCATAAGTACCGGCATTATAAGGCGAAACAAGTGGCTATACAATCAACCACGCACACCGGCTACAGTACTATAATCAGTACGATTGTTATTCGGATTTTTCCCTCCTCTCATAAGCTTTGTCAGTCTGGCCCATGCCATCCCCAAAATAAGCTTGCCGGACGCCTTAAAAGACTCTGCAACCGCAGTAGGCGTTTCTGCTGGCTTTTGAACGCCAACAGTAACTTCTGGAGCTTTTTCAGTAGATTTCGGAGCAGTATCAGGCAAAGCCGCCTTTGCTCCCAGCACTTCATCAAACATATGGTAATTATACCATATTATCCTATGTTTTGCCAGAAGCACTCCTGGCAGTAGACTATATACTTGCTATCTGGAGCGTATGTAGAGATGATGTCTTTTTGGCACTTGTCGCACTTCCTCTTATAGAGTTTGCGCTCGTTGCGGAGTGAGAGTCTGCGCTTTTGACGGCACTCCGGGCAGTTATCAGGCCAAGGAAGGTCCTTTTTCTTATAAAACTCCTGCTCCTGCGGGATGATCAAAAAATTCTTGCTGCAGGCCTTACAGGTACGAATCTCTTCTTTACCAGTAGGTTGCTGTGTCTGTCCCTCCATAAGAAAAGGGGATTAAGATATTGATTATTACGGGCGAAGTATACACCAGAGATTATCAGGAATGCAATATTCTGTCCCATGTCATACCTTCCGTGCCCTGCTCCTTTAGCAGGCCCTTTATCTGTCGCAGGGTAGCTATGTAGTCAGTCCTCGAAAACGGCTTATTTAGTATGTGATACTCCTTATTTTGTAAATACGAGCAACCGAAACAACTACGACAACTATAGCACTCTATACAGTACTCAGAATCGCTCATTCCAGCACAGTCTATGAGGAAGTTTGAGTTATTTGAGCTTAATGTATTAACACAGCTATAGCACCCCTCCAGACCGCCGCTACAGCAGGTGTCATAGGAATCAACCATGGCTGTCTGCGTGTGGACTGCATCGTACACATATCCACACGACTGGGCATTTTTTATGCCAAAGCACATGTAGCAGTTCTTGCTGTAGTATATGTAGTCGCCATAACAATTCTCCTCACCCTTCAGCTGGCGGGCAAAAAGACGTGGATGCTGTAAGAAATACGGCTGTATCTCGGCCAAAACTTTTTCTGCCGGTGTTTTTCGCAAGTCAGCGATTTTTGCTCGATAACTCTCTTCGGTATATTTTTTATTAAAAATATAATACTGCGCATTTCGCAAACCAAAGCATCCGAAACAGTCCTTGCAGTTGAGCAAATCGATACCGTAACAACACTGTGAACAGTTGTGGCAGTCCTGCAGATATCGGCAATCATAGAGATCTGAACAGTCCACGCATTCATAACATAGCTCGCTTCCGGAAAGAGCTGTGCAATCTACGCAGTCATTACACTTATATAGAAAATCGCCATAGTAGCAGTCTGCAAGGTCAAAACCGTGAAAACACAGGTACACATTTTTTGTTTGAGAAAGATAATCTCCAAAAAAACTATTCTGCGTAGCTCTGCCGTGAAGCATGCTATGCGGTTTTGATTCTACCAGCTTCTTTAGTTCCGAAAAAAAATCCATATTAAATTAAGGGCTCTGCAAACTTCTCTTCAAGGCTTGCAGACATCGCCGCCGAGACCTCATCCTCAGCGCCTTCATCCCATTTTTTCATGGCATTCTCGACCTCCACGCGTGGACGGGAGTACTGGCTTCGCGAGTAATCAATAATCTGGTTGGTATAATCATAATCGTACTTTGGTACATTTGTGGTGCGCGCCGAAAATGCGTCGCGTAGCTCACCGTCTATGGACATTTTGATATAAACTTCACGCACACCCAGGTTGATGATGTCGCGAACCTTGAATATCGGCGTGTACTCGTTCTCAAGTATCGAGGCGTCTTCTGCTCCAACGCGAAAATTGATGATAGTACCAACGTTACCAAAAACCGTAGTACGTATATTATTAGAAAGCTGGCCCATGAACTGGTGGGCCATCGTAAGATTTAGGCGGTATTTGCGTGCCTCAGAGAGAATCTCGCCGAATGTATCGGTGGCAAAATACTGAAACTCATCTGCGTATAGATAAAAATCGCGCCTCTGTTCCTCTGGTATGTCTGTACGGCTCATTGCCGCCTGCTGTATTTTTGTGATCGCCATGGCGCCGATGAGCTGTGCATTTTCCTCACCGAGATAACCCTTTGACAGCCGCATTAGCAGGATCTTGCCTTCATCCATGATTTTGCGAAAATCAACGCGGTTTGCAGGCTGACCCACCATGTTTCTTATAAGTGATGTCGATACGAACTGACCAACCTTGTTCAGGATTGGCATGATCGCCTCGTTATCAAACTTCTCACTCCATGCCGCAAACTCATTTACCCAGAAGTTTTTTATCACCGAGTCATCGATACGCGAAACTATCTTCTGACGATAGTTCTTGTCAGAAAGCATTTTTAAAATCGAGAGGATTGTAGTGTTGGGCGAGTCAAGAAGGGCCAGTGTGGTATAACGGAGCACATGCTCCAGACGCGGAGTCCAGTTGGAGCCGAAGAGTTTTTTGAAAATCTCGATAAATCCTATAGTGACGCGAACACGCATCTCGGTAGGCACCTGCTCGAGCGGGTTAAACGCGACAGGATGATCTATATCGGCCGGGTTAAAGAGAACGACATCCTTGATCCTATGCTCTGGTATATAACGAAGAACGTTATCAACGAGGTCACCGTGCGGATCTAGAACACCTACTCCATGACCAGCCTGTATGTCATTGTTAATAAGGAGCTCAAGAAGCTTTGACTTACCGGTACCTGACTTACCTACTATATATAGATGTCGGCGGCGATCCTCACGTTTTATTCCAAACACGAAGTTCTGGTTGTGAAAATTAGTAACGCCAAACACTGACATTTTGTCCGACGGCACCACGCCTTTTTTTGGCAGGTCACGTGGCGGTTCAGACTTTTTTGCCAATACATGGACGACATGAGGTATATCGCTGGGATCCGGAAAGTGATAGATGCTAGCAGCCTCTTCCGAGTTTAAGAGAAATCCGCCGTCAATTGTTCGCGAGCGATATCGCTCGAAAAAAGGCCCCATTCTTCCGGCATGTATGGCACGGAAACCATTCAAATCCGGTGAATTGAACTGCATAAATCCCTGTATCAGGGACTCCAGCCCATTCTCGGCGCGCTCCTTGCTCTTTGCCACAAAGGCAACACGAATCGCCACACGATAGTGCTCTTTGTCCGCTTTTTTCTTGTAAGCCTCGCTCTCTACCTCACGCATACCGCGAGCGGATCTCAGCTTAAAGTAGTTCTTGATCCTGAAATACAGCTTTATAGAGTTCCATTTCATCTTCAGCTTGCGCCCGAGATTGATCTTCCAGTCATCAGCTGCCGGAATAATAAATACCTGTATCCATGCCTGCTCATCTTCGTGAGCCTTGGTCATTACCGCAAACACACCGGCAAGAGAGTCGCTCTCGAACTCATGATACGTTTTGATCGGTATAATATCCGATCGCTGGAGGACTATTTCAGCTCCTGCAAAGCTCTTTTTTATTATCTCTGGACTTACGTAGTCTTTTACCTCTTCAATCTCTGCAAAAGGGTACTGTGCATAAATCTGGCCTTCCAAAAGACTTTTGTACTGAGGGGCAACACACACATAGAAATAAATATGCTGATTGTAGGAAATAATTTCAAAAGAGACCTCTACGCCGGTGAGGGTCTCATTGATATTTACCAAGAACTGCTCAAAGGTCCGGATTTTCTTCTCTATCTCCTGAGGAATTCTGACCAAAAGGACAATTTTTTCCTGTTTTGTAGCCATATTTCACTGTATCATTTTTAACGGCGCTCCGCAATCGAGAGGTAAGGCTACTTTTTATCAGCCGCCTTCTTGGAAACCTTTGGTTTCGCGGCTTTTTTAACCTTAGCAGTAGCCGTTTTCTTTATCGCGGTTTTTTCCTTTTTCGGCTGATCTTCTACTGCTTCTTCTTTAAGCTCGGACTTAGAAGCCTTCTTGGAATTTGCGTGTGTATCTTCGCCAAGATCTTTTAGGGTCAAACCGATACGATGCTCGTCCAGGTCCAGGGCTATGATCTTTGCCTTGCGACGCTCACCCAACGTAACGTATTTTTGAGGTTCTTTTACCTGCTCATCGGCTATCTCGGACAGATGTACGAGTCCGGAAAGATCATCGTCGAGCTTCATAAAGACTCCAAACTGAGTAATACGATCTACGGTACCTTCCACTATGGAACCGACGGAGTACTTCTTCGCCGCCTCCTTCCATGGATCCGTGGTTAGACGCTTCATCGAGAGCGATATCTTCTCTCCTTCGACACCAATAATCTGGACCTGCACCTTGTCGCCGACCTTGCCATAATTGCTGGGATCTTTTACGTGACCCCACTCTATCTCAGATATGTGAACCAAGCCTTCAAGTCCATTGAATGCGACGAAAATTCCAAACTTCACAATACCGGATATCTTGCCCGGAACCACGTCTCCGACTTTTATGTCTTTTAGTGCATCACGTCTCTCGTCCTCCATCGCCGCTTTTTCAGACAAAATCAACTTGCCGCTTTCTTGATCGACATTTATAATTTTTACATTGAGGTCATCACCAACCAGTTTCTGAAGACGTATCAAGATCTCGGTAACATTGGCTCCGTCAACACGTGGATAGTGAAGGGGAGCCAACTGTGAGACTGGAATAAATCCCTTAATGCCATCGACGAGAACGAGCAGGCCTCCTTTATTTGCCTCGGTAATTTTGACGGATATAACAGAGGCTTCGTTGTATGCTTTGAGAAAGTTTTGCCATGTTTTTTCCTGGCTGGCTTTTCTCAAAGATAGCTCAAAATAACCATCGTTATTCTCACCGCCTATAACATACGCCGAAACTCTATCTCCTGAATTAAGTGAAGCGATGGTGTCAGAACGATCTCGAGTTTCTTTACCACTGATGATGCCGGTAGCAAAACCACCGATATCTACGAGTATCTTATTGCCATAAATATCAATTACCTCTCCTTCTACAAGAGAGCCCAACTCAGGCAATTGAAAAAGAGGGGACGCCTCAAGGAGACGATCCATTATTGTTTGTTCCGTAGCGATAGCCGTCATAAAAGACTGTGAGGATGAGGTTGATTAAAGTAATAAAAGCAGGCAATGCGAGGCACCTTATCCTTAAAAACCCCTACAACGCACGCACGGGAAGTATAGGTATGGTTAGGCTGAAAGTCAACGGTCTTTGCGTAGCCTAATTTTTAGGCCACAGTCAGAAGCTTCGTCTCGCTTGGAAGTTTCGTTTTTTTGACACTAGACGATGACTTCCTTGTCTTGGTAAGGATAATATCCTGTCCCTTATGGGAGATTACAATGGCCTCGCCTTCTTTGAAGTCGCCTTCCAGAAAACGCTGAGTGAGCGGGTCTTCGACGAGATCCTGGATCTTGCGGCGTACAGGCCGTGCGCCATATTTTGGATCATAGCTAAGCTTTGCTAGAAGATCGAGAGCACCAGGCAGAAGCCGAAGCGTAATACGTTTGTCGCTTATACGCTTTTGTAGTTTTGCTATATGCAAACTCACAATCTCTTTCACATTGTTGTGCGTCAGGGCATTAAATATGATAATCTTGTCTATACGATTGAGAAATTCTGGCCTGAAATAATCTTTCATTTTCTCCAGTATCTCCGCTTTTACATGCTCAAAATCCTCCTCGGCCTTTTGTAGTTGATCAGACGCTAAATAAAAACCAATAGGGCCGGCTTTTTCCGTAAGCTTCTCTGCGCCGATATTTGAGGTCATTACTATGATTGTGTTCTTGAAGTCAACCTTACGACCCTTGCCGTCCGTCAGTACACCGTCTTCAAGTATCTGGAGCAGAAGATTGAATACCTCCGGATGGGCTTTTTCGATCTCATCAAATAGAATTACCGAGTATGGCTTGCGTCTAACCTGCTCGGTGAGAGTGCCACCTTCCTCGTAGCCTACGTAACCAGCTGTAGTACCGGTAAGGCGCGATGTGTTGTGACGTTCCATGAACTCACTCATGTCGATCTTTATGAGCGCATGCTCGTCGTTGTACACCTCCTGGGCTATGCTCTTTACCAGCTCGGTCTTACCAACTCCGGTTGGTCCAAGAAATATAAATGAAGCGATCGGACGATTTTCGTCACTGATACCTGCGCGTGAACGACGTATGGCACGCGCCACATGTGTAACTGCGGCGTCCTGTCCTATAATTCTGGTCTTTAAAATATTCTCAAGACTCATCAGTCTATCCACATCCGTCTTCACAAGCTTCGTTACCGGGACACCGGTGGAGTTGGATACCACTCGCGCAATATCTTCATCATTGATTCTGTCGCGTTTTTCACGCGGGATCACCACGCTTCGCGACTCATCTATTTTTTTGATAACCTCAACTTCTTTATCGCGGAACTGAGCGGCAAGTTCGTAGTTCTGCTCGGATACTGCTGATTCCTTTTTTTTGATTATCTTAGCCAGCTCCGCTTGAAATTTTCTCACAACTTCATTACTGCCAATGTTGCCTTTGACACGCTTCAATGCGCAGGCCTCATCCATGAGGTCTATGGCCTTATCCGGGAGGAAACGATCCTGAATATAACGTTTTGATAATTTGACTGAAGAAAACAGAGCAGAGTCATCTATCAAAAGATTGTGATGGTTCTCAAAGGATTCCCTGATACCTTTCAGAATTGCTATAGTATCCTCCTCGTTCGGCTCTTCCACGGTTACCGGCTGGAATCTGCGCTCCAAAGCGGCATCACCCTCAATGTGTTTACGATACTCCACGGTTGTCGTGGCGCCTATTACCTGCACTTTCCCGCGGGATAGTGCCGGTTTGAGTATATTGGCCGCGTCAAGACTACCCTCTGCGCTACCGGCGCCTACCACTGTATGAAGCTCGTCTATAAAAAGTATTACATTTGACTGTGTCATAGTCTCATCCAGAATCTGCTTTACACGTTCCTCGAACTCACCGCGATACTTAGTACCGGCCACGACAGAGGTCATGGATAGAGAGAGTATGCGTTTGTCGAGAAGATTGTCAGGCACCTGCTCTTTTACGATAGCCCATGCCAGACCTTCCACGACAGCGGTCTTGCCAACACCCGGTTCACCAATCAGCACCGGATTATTTTTCGTCTTGCGATTCAGGATGCTTATTACGCGCTCTATCTCCTTATGTCTGCCTATGACCGGATCGAGTTTATTTTTCCTGCACTCCTGCACCATGTCCTGCGTAAAATAATCCAGGGCCGGTGTTTTTGACTGCTTCTGTCCATGCTGTTGTGGCTGTTTGTGTTTAAATCCCTCTTTCGGATCCTGCTGTGAACCTGCAAGTACACCGTGTAAACCACTCAAGAAAAATTCAAGGGGATTCATGCCTGGCTGCATCTGTCCTGGGCGCATTGCACCGCCGCCCTGTTCCTGATTTCTCTTGAATATCTGCACTATCTGTTCTTTTACATCGGCCGCGTTGATCTTCATATTTTCCAGAATCACCGTTGCCGCTGTGTTGTCTTGTGAACATAGTCCATAGAGTAGATGTTCAGTACCGACAAAGCTGTGACCAAACTCGTGAGCGGAGCGCACGGCTATCTCTATTGCCTGCTTGGCAAAGCCTGATAGTCCACCACCCTTTGTAGCGCTGGCACCGGCACCCTGTGCGCGTCCAACGGTCTTTAGTACCAGATACACATTATCGAGTGAGACCCCAAAGTTCATTAAGACAGAAGCTCCAAGGGAGTGCTTTTGTGTAAGTACACCAATAAGCATATGCTCCGTGCCGACATAGTTCAGTCCAGCCTCGCGGGACTTCTCCTGGGCTACCACAAGAGCCTGTTTTGCCTCCTTTGTGAACTTATCAAAGCGTTGGTCCATATATTTGGGGAAAAGAATAAGTGATAAAGTTACTATCTCAGCTGTTCAGTAAATGTTATCACATTTTAACCTGTAAGTAGAAGCTATTAGCCTTTACCAATCTATACTTTATTGTTCTATAACTAGCACTCTTCATTATAGAGTGCTAGACCGCGGCTTGCAAGCTATTTTTTAAAAACAAGGAAAAAGCCCGCAAAAAAGCCAAAAGTCATGCTATATGCCAAAGTTGTTTCCTTCGTTTCGCTCCGAAAACACTTTTTTAATAATTTACTCAACCAAACCGTCACCATTCTTGATCAATCTTCCATGAATTACAGAAACCAAGTGAGGGGTTAGTTCATCCGACAATTTCCCATCTAGGCTATACAAAGAATCACCCATCTGACCACCACTCCTCTTTTCCGCGATAGCCGTGTTCACTTCATCGCCTACTTCTGCTAAACCTCGGAATTGGGCATAAGGCAATCTGCTTGCAACTGTATCGAATCCCTTCCTTCTTTCTACCAAACCGCCTCTCACGCCAAACGCGACTGATCTTGAGCCTGTCGGTTTAGCGACAAGCACTGTGCCATTCTTCTCATCGTAAAGAAAAGCGAAATGCGTATGATTCAAACCAACAAAACCCTCATACCATCCACCAACACTCGCTTCTCCTGGCTCCACAATCTGTGTTTTGTTATCGCTAATCTTTCGACCTTCCAGTGAAGTTACTCGAACATCGTTCGACAATTCATAACCATTTCTATCAAAATAAGCTCTGATCGCCGCTTCCAATTCAGTGCTTCCTCCCACCGAATTACCAGCCAGATCAAAAGAGGCGGACAATTTACTTTCGCCCTCCGGTGTAAACTGAGTAAAGCTAAAGTCATAATTACCCACTCCAACCTTTCTGTCTTGCAGGAAATCGAGAGTTCCCGCCTCCTTGTCCAAATGATGGAACGTGTCTCTTGAATAACAGAGTACAGTTATATACCTCAGCACATCATTTAAAAAATTCTTATCGAAATAAAAGCCGATCGGTGCAAGATGTTGATATTCTACGTCCATATCAAACTGTCGCCGCTTAAGACGAGCCAAGAGAGCTGGAATTTGTTGCCGACGTGTTTCTTGGCCTTCAGTAATCGTTAACAAACCATGCACAGAGGCAATCACTCTTTGCGCATCTGGATCATTTTCAACGTTATCCAGCCAAAACGATTGCAACTCGCCATCTTGCTGAACAGAACTTAAAGCGATCAAAACACTTCTGTAAACATCAGTCGCACTATAATGATGTGCAATTGCAGGAGAATCCATCATAAACCTTTCCTCCGCTTTTTGTTTTAACAAAGCATATACTTCGGCAAATTTTGAATCGTGTTCACCAACAGAAGAGACTACATCCAGCAGTCCGATTAATCTATTAAACTGTGGGCTAAAATTACGAACAGCCGCTTCCATTGCTTTTTTTCTTACTAGGAAGTCTTTCAAAGCCGCCTGAAATTCTGGAGAAGTTTCCTCAAAATGCACTACCTTATATTCCCTTGCAAATTCACCGGTTTCAAATTGTCTAATCTTATCTTTCTCACTTCCAGCAAATCCAGCCACATATTCTTCCTTCGTAATCGGTCTTTCCGTTTTATTCATTTCCTCAACAAACACGTCTCTGAATTTCTTATCTTCTTCGCCCTGAACATTATGCTTAAGACCAACTCTATACAATGCGTCGTTTATATCACCAACAGCATGAAAAAATGGTGGTCTATAGACCCCTTCCTCCCTCGCAATCTCGGAATCAACATCCAAAGGAACAAACTCACGATCAAATTCTTGTCCCAGAAGTTCAAAAACAGCCCGCTCTAAATTTTGCCTAAAAGTTTGATTTTCGTTATGTCTGTGTAGCCAAGTTACATAGTCCGCACAATTCGTTTCGCGAGAACTATCGCCATGAGTTCCTCCGCCTGCATGTACTCGTCCTCGATCCAAAGCTCTAGCTACGAAGCCTTTCAAGGCCTCATAATCATCTCGGATTTCTAAGTAATCATCTGGCTTTCCGATGGGGACCTCGGGCATGAAACCTTCTCTCCCATCGTACCAAACAAATCTTCCTGTTTCATCGAAACTTATATCGGTCAAAGCCATTGCATACCCCATACTTCTCATGGGGTCTCCACGAGAAGTTTTTTCTTGTTCTTTCAATTCAAAAGCTTTTCTTGAAACTTCTCGGAAATCTTGCTGTAAAACAACAATCAAACGCTCACGAACGACAGAGGCAGTAGCATCAACCTCCGCTCCTTCTGCTGGATGGTCTGCACCAGTTGTTGGTATAACATCAGCCGGGACACTACTGTCTTCAATAGGGTTAGCCATATATTGATTGTTAGCAAAATGGGGCTAACTTTATAATATTGAAGCGAAAAAGTAAAGTGAATTAATCCTCAACTACTGAGTCCAGCATGTAAAAAATATCTTCTTCATCAACATCGCCAGTAGCGCTGGTTAGACATACATATTTTTTATCATCAAGTTTTTTGCAGTATGTACTGAAGCCTTCGACTTCCGCCATGTAGATATTGTTTCGGGAAGTTATTCCTGAACCACTATTTATGACATCATCACGATAGAGAAACAGCATGCCATCGGCCGGTTTGTCTATAGGCTTGGTGTCAAAACTAACACCATCGGAATACCGTGCCCAGTACCAGCGGCGCGGGTATTGGATTGTAAGATTTAGTGATTTTAGCGGAAGTAGTTCGTAACCAGCCTTGACTTCAACTTCTACGCCCTCCTCGTCATCGGAAGTCAAATCGACAATAGTTCTGGCTCTACCCCGCGCCGCATCCTCACCCCCTACAAGATCCCAGTCCTGTACTTCACCTGAATCAAATGAAGCTTTTTCCTCCATATAAACATTTGAGCCGGCCACGCTGTACTCAAATAACGTTCGGCCCCTGCCGGAGTCGGTCTGCCATACGAGATATACGAATCCCGGATCGGCAAACTCCAATGCAAGCGGTGTAACCTCACTATTAGCGCCTATGAGAGAGGCGATATTTGCCAGTACGTAACTACGCACAGCTCCGTGCGAACCGGCCTCAGAAGAGCTGGAAACAACTTCATTCTCCTGTTCAGGGGCGGTAATAATCTCCGCGCCCTCAATATCATCACCAAGAGCCACAAACTGAAAGCTGTGCACCATGTCAAAAAATGCATTCCGATAGGACTCGCTGTCTTCATCACCCAGCGTGCTGTGTGATAGAACGTACAGTGTATCGTCACGGGATACATAAAAACTCACACGATCATTCTGTGTATCAGTTTCTTTGATACCTACCAGCTGATTGAGGCCGACAAGTGACTCATTGTACACATAGGTTTGTGACGCTCCGCTCGGCACCAGAGACTCGTTCAAACCAAGCCACTCCCTGGGACTCAGCTTTTCTGGATTTGGCCTGCGGGCAACCGTCACACGATCCGCCTCTTCGAGCTCGGACGCTTGATATGGCATGAACTCTACATCATCACTTTTTTCGACTACGCGCCAAGTGCTGGGATAATCCAGACGAAAGCCGAAAGCCACATTTTTATAAAGAGATTTGGTACTCGAAGCAATACCTAGCCTAGTAGCCGCCTCTACGAAAAAAACATCATCTTTGAAGCTACCGACAACCTCCGTCTTCACACCCTCGTATTTACGCAGATTTACCAAAAGGCTCAGAAGTAGCACATTGGTACCATCATCTTTTGTAAGTACATGAGTAGCCTCACCGGATAGAGTTGGCATAGCAGCGATGAGACCGGTAATCCGCTCAACAGTTTCGGCATCGTTATCGTCCACAATGTCTTCATCACCGTTCCCGTAAAACACACAACCGCTCAAAGCGACTATAGGGATAAGCAAAAGAAAAAAAATTGAGACACTGCGTTGACGAAAGTTCTGCATTGAATAGGGGATAGGAAGTAAAATACAATTATAAAAACCTACATTAAGTGCGCCTGCTCACGATAACGATCTTCCATACCAAGGTGCTCGTAAGCATGGCGAGTGACACGGCGGCCGCGGGCCGTGCGTTCAAGAAAACCTATCTGCATTAGATAAGGCTCATAAATGTCCTCGATAGTAGCTTCTTCCTCTGAGAATGCAGATGATAAGGTATTCAAACCAACAGGCCCGCCGTTCCATTTTTTTATTATTGAAGTAAGTATCTTGCGATCCATCGCATCCAGTCCGCATGCATCTACGCCGAGCATATCAAGTGTCTTGCGCACAGCTTCATCAACTATCAAACTGTAGTCATGTACCTCTGAATAATCGCGCACGCGGCGTAAAATGCGGTTTGCAACGCGCGGCGTCTGCCTGGACGTCTTAGCCAGTATATGCGCGGCTGAGCTATCGATTTTACAGCCCAAAATCTTCGCCGAACGCTCAACTATCCTCTCTATGTCCGCAACGGTATAAAAGTGAAACTGAAAAATAGATCCGAAACGATCACGCAACGGCCCGGACAACATACTTACTTTTGTAGTAGCTCCTATTAATGTAAACCGCGGCACAGAGAGTCGCACCGAGCGCGCCGACGGGCCCTTGCCCAGGATCATATCGATCGCGTAGTCCTCCATCGCCGTATATAGAACCTCCTGTACTGCAGGGCGCAGTCTGTGAATTTCATCTATGAATAAAATGTCACCCTCGGAGAGATTTGTCAGAAGAGCCGCGATATCGCCCTGACGCTCAAAAGCTGGTCCAGCCGTAACCTTTATCGACGCATTCATCTCATGCGCAATAACCTGGGCCAAAGTGGTCTTTCCAAGACCCGGAGGGCCGTGAAGAAGTATATGCTCCAATGGCTCCTTTCTTTTCTTTGCTGCTTGCATGACCACAGAGAGATGACCTTTTATCTCATCCTGACCTATGTACTCTGCAATAGTTTTTGGCCGCAGGACATTTTCAAACTGCACCGTATCGTCCGGCGTCTTACGGGCGGTGACCAGAGGATCTTTTTTCGATGTCTCACGGTCTATCATGCACCCATTCTATTTTTTCTTCAGACAATAGTCAAAAATGAACTGTTTTATACCCTCCGGATCAGGGGCATCTTCGAAGTTGATTGTCACGCTGGAGGCCGCAGTCTCTACTTGAAAAAGGCCATAGTCAAAAATCCTGAAGTAGGACAGGATACCTTTTTCCCTGGTGTGTATATCCTGAATATCGCGGAACTCCAGCTCATGTTCTTCTTTTCTAAAAAAACTGCTCCAATTGACCCACACCATACGCTGATTGGTGATCACGAGCCTGTCCAGGCGGTAGGTAATAAAAAGATGCGTAAATGCAAATCCACAGATCCCGGCAACGACTATTAGTGCGATGATGACAAAATCTGCAGATACGGATCTGCCAAACCAAACTATTAACACGATAAAAAACGTGCCAGCCAAAAGTATCTTAAATACATCGATGAAAAATGGAAGTAAATGACGACGAATGGTACGCACTATGTTTTCGCTTTCGCGCAGGTGCATAAAATATTTTAATAATATGATAGCATCACAGAAGCGCTTCGCTTTCTGTGATGTTTGGTACGCCCAGAAGGAATCGAACCTTCATCCCCGGCTTAGAAGGCCAGTGCTCTATCCGTTGAGCTATGGGCGCATGGGAAAAATAGATTAGCTATAGAATACAGCGAAAAAACCTTAATCTCAAATTAAGGATATTTAATTATATAAAGCTCGGCCTGCGCGCTCGCTATTCAAATCTCTCCAATCCTTTTTCTCGGAGTGTGTAGAGCTTGTAGAGGGCATTGGCGATGTCACCTCGAGTCATACTCTCACCTGGAGCGAACACGCTGTCAGGCACATCTAGAATATTGCGACGTACCGCCTCCTGAATATACGGCGCGAACCAGTCGGTATCCTGTATGCCATCGGGAAGATCTAGAATAATCTCCGGACTTATATCCGTCTTTGCCGCTAGGAAGAGCATTTTGTAAAACTCAACTATATTGACGTTGGCGTTTGGCTTAAATGTACCGTCCGGATAACCTTTTACGACTTTTTCCTCAACGCCGGTATTTATGTATGGCAGATACCATGCCTCCGGCTCCACGTCCGGGAATAAAATATCTGAAGATTCTTTTACGTCTTCCTGCAGGGCTATAAAAATCATCTTGAGCGCCTCTACGCGTAGAACCTCACGTTCCGGACGGAAACTGCCATCTGGATATCCGCCGATCACGCCCGCATTTTTCAAAATCTTCAAGGCATTGTAATAAACGCTCGACTTCAGTATGTACGAGAAAACGACTTCGCCGGCAATATTCGTTT
>JBBTWW010000116.1:0-4222 GCA_038062595.1 Patescibacteria group bacterium
TCCGGGTCAGGCCCCGTGGGGCCGTCGCTACTCGCAGTAGCCGAGCCAGGCCGGGTAGAGGAAAAAATCGACGCGTTGACCATACCCACGACAGAAGAGCGTGCGGAAGATTCCACACCTGTGATCGAGCCGCTTGTTCCATTGACAACAGACACCACAACTTCATCCGCGGATGCGATTTTGAGTTCTGATATACTTGGACGCAGTGGGTTTGAAACTGTCATTCCGGTTTTGTTTGACGGCAAGGTTTTTCAACTTTTTGACGTGAGCAGCATTGCAAAAAAGAGCGCCTCATACTTCCAGGCGAACGACTCGCAGGATAAGCCAACCGGGGTTTTTCTTGAGACTTCTTTTGAAGATGAGATATCGGCACAGCAGTTTTATGAGTTTTTGAAAAATAAAACCAGGGTGTACCTCGACCTGTCGGTCAATGAGTCGAACTCTTTTGGTAGCCGCTCCTTTTATGTAAATCATGTAAAAAAGCCAAATGAAGCCTTCCTGGTAGTCAGGGAAGGGAAGTACGTCTACGCATATGCTTATCAGAAGGCCTACCACTCACGAATAAAAACCTTGATTTCTCTTTTGAGTGCCGCTATTCTTTAATTATGGCACCAAAAAAACTTCGTACAGTAGTAAAGCTCCAGATCCCAGCAGGCAAGGCCAATCCGGCACCTCCGGTAGGTCCTGCGCTTGGCCAGCACGGTGTTCAGATCCAGGAGTTTTGCAAGCAGTTCAATGAGCGTACGAATAAGCTCGGTGATGCTATTATTCCGGTTGAGATCAGCGTGTTTGAGGATCGTTCGTTTACCTTTATTACAAAAGTATCTCCGGCTTCGTATCTCATTAGAAAAGCATTGAATATACCAAAGGGCTCCGGAGTACCGAATAAGGAGAAGGTTGGGACTCTCACGGGTGCCCAGCTCAGGAAGATTGCCGAGGAAAAAATGGAGGACTTGAATGCAAATACAGTAGAGGCCGCGATGAACATCATTGCCGGCACAGCACGCTCTATGGGCGTCAAAGTAGAAGGTTAATATATTTCATGTGGGAGGTCACCTAGTCGGATTGACCGTTCGTACCACAAACACTTAAGTTCTATGGCTCATGGTAAGAAATACCGCGCTGCGGTAAAGCTCCTCGAATCGGGGAAGCAGTATTCGTTGAGTGAGGCTGTCTCACTTCTCAGGAAGACATCGACGGTCAAGTTTGACGCGTCGTGTGAGGTTCACCTGAATCTTGCGGTGGATCCCAAGCAGGCGGATCAGATGGTGCGCGGCACAGTGGTACTCCCGCACGGTACAGGTAAGGACGTACGCGTGATAGCATTTGTCACTGAGGCGAATGAAAAAGTCGCCAAGGAGGCCGGTGCATCCGAGGCTGGACTTGAGACATTGATTCAAAAGATAGAAAAAGGCTGGCTCGATTTTGACGTTGCCGTAGCTGAGCCTGCGGCCATGAAGAGCCTTGGTAAGGTTGCCAAGATACTTGGTCAAAAAGGCCTGATGCCAAATCCAAAGGCCGGTACGGTAAATCCCGATGTCAAGAAAACCATCGGTGAGATCAAGAAAGGTAAGGTGGAGTTCCGCGTAGACAAGCTGTCAAACACACACAATGTTTTTGGAAAGGTTTCTTTTGATGAAAAAATCCTGGAAGAAAATCTGCGTGCTTTTGTTAGCGCTGTAGTGGGGGCAAAGCCTGTCTCCGTAAAAGGCACCTTCGTGAATAGCATCACTCTTGCCACCACAATGGGACCCGGCATACATCTCGACGTGAATGGTACGCTCAAGGGCTAGTGCGAGCTTTATCAATTGCTCTTGCTATGCGCTATCTCTGCCTCTAGTGCCGCATTTACTGCCGCGATAGCTATTTCGATCTGATCCTGGTCCGGTTTTTGAGTAGTAATGTACTGAGTTGCAAGTCCGGGGAGTGACAGGACGTGTACGAAGGCGTTATCGCGGTGTTTGCCGGACCATTTTAGTATTTCATAGCCTACGCCGGCGATGAGCGGTAGTACGCTGATGCGCTTTAGGAAGTTCATCCAAAAGTCCGGGTCACGCGGCACGAATGTAAAAATGATTATGCTGATGATAAGCACTATCATGATGAAGCTGGTGCCGCATCGTGGGTGGCGTGGCGATTCTTTTGCAACATTTTCACACGTGAGTTCGAGTCCTTTTTCATAGACAAAAACCGCCTGATGCTCTGCGCCATGATACTGGAATACGCGCGCGATTGACGGGAAGATCCGTAATACAAATATGTATCCGAAGAAAAGCAGTATGCGTATGATGCCGTCCATAGCGTTAAACAGAATATAGTGTTTTGCGAGCGCTGGTATCAGTTTTTCCAGCTGTGTGGTAAGGAAGAGTGGAAGGAGTTTAAAAATCAATATGGCGAGGCCAAAAGATATTAAAATGTTGAGTATAAATCCGGCTACTGCTAGAACTTTGTGTATCGTCTTGGAAGGTGGTGCCGGCATTTCTTCGCCCTCTTCCGCAAAAGAAACCTGTATGGAATAATCCAGCATCTTCATGCCGTATGCTAGCATTTCGAATAAATTTACTACGCCGCGCAGTATAGGTAATTTTAAAATTCTGATGCGTTCGATTAGCGACCTGAACCGTTCTTTTTTTACGGCAATCGAACCATCTTTTTTTCTCACTGCGGCGCTGATGTAGTGAGGGGATCTGATCATGACGCCCTCTACTAGCGCCTGCCCGCCCATGGCAAAGTCGAATTTTTTCTCTGGCATGGTGGTAGATTAGCAAAACGCCTTGTTCTGTGCTAGCTTTTTGCCATGAAAGTTCGAATAACACGAGTGGATAAGGATCTGCCGCTACCCGTGTACGAGACCGATGGGTCGGTAGGGTTTGATATTCTCGCGCGTGAGGACGTTACGATAGAGACTGGGGCTATCGCACTTGTCCCTGGAAATATCATCGTGGAGGTACCGCGCCAGTACATGCTGATCGTGGCCTCACGCAGCTCTACACCAAAGAAAAAAGGTCTCTCCACGCCACATGGTTTTGGCATCATAGATCATGATTACTGTGGGCCACAGGACGAGATCAAGATTCAGGTTTATAACTTTACAGACAAAGTCGTTACCATCTCCCGCGGCGAGAAGGTGGCGCAGGGTGTTTTTGTGCATATAGATAAGTTTGAGTGGGAAGAGGTTGATCATATCACGGCACAGAGCCGCGGCGGATTTGGCAGTACGGACGCCGCACGCGGACGACTCATAACTCTCTATGGCATTAACAATATCGGTAAGACCACCCACGCGACGTTGCTTGTAAAAAACCTGCGTGACAGGGGAGTGGATGCAGTATACTTGAAGTATCCGGTCTACTCGCTCGCGCCGTCAGGCATTTTTCTTAACAAAATTTTACGCACTCACGGGAAACAGAAAATCTCCGAAGAAGAGTTGCAGTTGTGGTTCGTACTGAACAGATACCAGTTTCAGCCGAAGTTAAAAGAAATGCTCGATTCCGGAAAGACTGTGATAGCGGAGGATTATTGCGGTACCGGTATAGCGTGGGGTCATGCAAAAGGCATGAATTTAAAAACGCTTGAAGGCATGAATAAATTTTTTATACAAGAAGACGCCTCTATCCTTCTGGAAGGCCCGCGCAGGCTCTCGGCGCGCGAGAAAAAACACGTGCATGAGAGTAATGATGCGCTTGTAAGAAGATGCGCTGTTGTTTTTAAAAAATTGGCAAAAAAATATGACTGGGAAAAAATCCATGTGATGGATGACATCGATAAAACGGCGCAAAAGCTACTATCTATTGTACTTGTTAAGGGCAGGTAATTTTGATAGAGTTGTGTCCGTCCAATAACCTTAACTCATGACTGCAACCCTGATAGATGGAAAAATGGTTGCTGGGAAGATTCTCAATACTGTTGCGCGTGAGGTTAAGAAAATGAAAAGAATTGGAAAGGCGCCAAAGCTGGCGTTTATTCTTGTCGGTAATAATCCGGCCAGCCTTGCGTATGTAGGGCAAAAAAAGAAGGCCTGTGAAAAAGTTGGCATTGCGTACACAGAGATCGTACTGCCGCTCGCTACCACCACGGCGCAGTTGGTAGAGAAGATTCAAATTTTAAATAAGAATAAGGCATTCCATGGTATCCTCGTACAGCTTCCCTTGCCGAGACATATCGATGAACCGCAGATTATAAAAGCTATAGATCCGTACAAAGATGTGGATGGTTTTCATGC
>JBBTWW010000117.1:0-10080 GCA_038062595.1 Patescibacteria group bacterium
TGGTAAAAAAGATCCGGTGTTGCTTATGGAGCAACGGCAAAAGTTTATAGATGGCGCCGTGAGGACAGGACATCCGGAAAAATTTGCGAAAGAAGTTTTTGAAAAAGTTATCGAACCTTTTGCGGCATATGGTTTTAATAAATCACACGCGGCCTGCTACGCGATCATCGCATATCAGACTGCGTATCTAAAAACGCACTACCCCACTGAGTTTATGGCCGCCCTGCTCTCCACCGATGCGGAAAACCTGGATAGGGTTGCTCTGGAAGTTGGCGAGTGTGAGCGTAACGGGATCATCGTCCTGCCACCGTCCGTCAATGAGTCATTCGCAGGCTTCACGATTGTAGGTGAGAAGAAAGTCCGTTTTGGGCTAAAGACAATAAAGGGTATTGGAGATGCTCCTATCAGGACGATTATCGAAGCGCGTCAGGCCGGCGGTCGTTTTCAGAATATAGAGGACTTTGCACGCCGTGTTCCATACACTGCCTTAAACAAAAAAACACTTGAGGCGCTAGCCTACTCCGGTGCTCTGGATGACATGGAAGAGCGCACCGTGATAGTTGCAAATGTAGAGGCCATAGGTCACTTCGCGCGACAGATGCAGAGCGCACGAAATGATGGACAGACCGATATATTTGCCTTAACGCCTGAGATGGATTCGAGTACGCTTCAGCTTTCGCTAAAGCCTGCAAAGCCATCCACGCGTCTGGAGCGACTTACATGGGAAAAAGCGCATCTGGGACTTTTTGTCTCCGGTCACCCGCTTACTGGGCTGGGCGCTTACTTGAAGAAAAAGGCGCACGCTATTAACAGCCTTGATGAAAAATTTGTAGGTAAAAATATAAAAATAGCAGGGTTGGTGACGCGAGTTCGTAAGATACAGACGAAAAATGGTGCGTATATGTCGATGGGGGCGATAGAAGATCCTACTGGAATTATAAATGTGGTTATTTTTCCAAAAACGTATCAACAGTGTGGAGAGGCGCTCACCGAGGGGAGCATTGTCATAGCAGAGGGTAAGTGCGACCGTAGACAGGAGGATATGCAACTTGTAATAAATATGGTGAAGCCGATCTCGCTCGATGCGCTAATAGAGAGTGCAAAATCTGCCGGGCTATATGACGAGAACGAACGTTTTTATCGACGTGACGAAAAACCCGAGACAGAGTCATTCACACTTATGGTTCCGGAAAAAGTATCAGCAAAAATGCTTGAAGACTTGCGCGATCTGCTACTGGGGAACAAAGGCGACTGTTCTGTTGTCGTACAGATTGGTACAGAGCGGGATGCACGTAGGATAAAGGTACCATTTGGAGTGGCGCTGACTCCCGGTCTAAAGAAAAAGATAGATGAAGTAGTGCAGACAGAGACTTTTTGATATAGTGTGTGGCGATGAAAAACTATCGTACGCATACATGCGGACAGCTCAATAATTCAGACGATGGGAAGGCCGTAGCGCTCTCCGGCTGGGTTCACTCGCGTCGCGATCACGGCGGTCTTATATTCGTAGATCTCAGGGATCGTTACGGCATTACGCAGATAGTGGCTGATCCAACTCATGATAAAGATGCACACGCGATGCTCGACTCTGTCAGACCGGAGTATGTCGTCATGATATCCGGATCTGTCCGTTCTCGTCCCGAGGGTATGCGTAACGAGCGCATGGCGACTGGCACCATTGAGGTGTTGGTGAACGAGGTTTCTGTTTTGAATAAAGCCAAAACACCGCCATTTGAGATTAGTCCCGACCGTGAGGTTAACGAAGAATTGCGTCTCAAGTATCGATATCTGGACCTTCGCCGGGAGCGTATGCGTGAGAATATAATCGTGCGCCATAAGGTGATCAAGCTGATACGCGATTTTCTGGACAAAAGAAATTTTCTTGAGATAGAGACGCCAATTCTTATAAAAGGTACTCCGGAAGGCAGTCGCGAGTATCTGGTGCCTTCGCGTCTTCACCCCGGTACATTTTATGTGCTACCACAATCACCTCAGCAGCTCAAGCAACTCCTTATGGTTGGCGGCATGGATCGTTATTTTCAAATCGCCAGATGCTTTCGCGATGAGGATCAGCGCGGTGATCGCCAGCCGGAGTTCACACAGCTTGATCTAGAGATGTCTTTTGTGGACGAAAAAGATGTCATGGAGGTAAATGAAGCCCTTATGATGGAGCTGGTTTCAAAATTTCAACCTGATAAGAAAATTCTAAAAACACCATTCCCGATTATCACATGGCAGGAGGCCATGAATAATTACGGCTCAGACAAGCCTGACTTGCGATTCGGTTTAAAATTCGCGGATATAACGGAAATTGTAAAAAACTGTGGTTTTAAAGTTTTTGCGGACGCCGTTTCAAAGAAAGATGGCGTAGTGAAGGCGTTGCGTGTTCCCGGAGGCGCATCGTATACAAGAAAGGAAATCGATGAGTTTACAGAGACTGCAAAAATCTATGGCGCAAAAGGCTTAGCATACGCGACAAAGAATGGAGGTGAGGTGAAGTCCCCTATTTTAAAGTTTTTATCATCGGATGAACAAAAGGCGATCTTCGATGCCGTTTCTCTTGAGGATGGTGATATTGTATTTTTTGCCGCAGACGAGTTTCGCACTGCGTGCGAGAGCCTTGGTGCTGTTCGTCTGGCATGTGCACGCAGTCAGAAGCTCATGGACGAGTCTCTGTTGGCGTTTTGCTGGGTGATTCACTTTCCAATGTTCGAAATGAGCAAAGAAGATGGTTCTATAAATGCGGCACACCATCCTTTTTGCAGTATTCAGGAAGAAGATATTCCACTTCTCGGTACTGACCCGCTAAAGGCTCGCGCCAAGGCATATGACTTTGTTATGAATGGAGTGGAGGTAGCCGGTGGCTCTATTCGTATCCATACGCCTGAATTGCAGTCGAAGATTTTTGATATTCTTCGTATCTCAAAGGATGATGCCAATAAGCGTTTCGGGCACATGCTTGAGGCTTTTCAGTATGGAGCGCCGCCTCACGGCGGCATCGCCTGGGGCCTGGATCGCCTTGTTATGATATTCCAGGGCGAGCCGAATATCCGTGAAGTCATAGCATTTCCAAAAGATCAGCGCGCGCGCGATCTCATGCTCGATGCGCCATCGCAGATGCCGGAGGCGCAGGTTAAGGAGTTACACATTAAGCTTGCCTGAAGAACCTAAGTGACAGGTAGTATCTCGTAAGGTATAATATTCGAGATGGATATTCTACCACTCATCGTAGTATTTGTTGCTCTTGCCCTGCTGGCCGGCTTTCTAATACTGCTTTATATTCGTTTGCATGCAAATAAGCATAGATATTTTTCGATGGTTTTTTTGAAGGTTCAGATTCCACGTAAAGAAGGTAAGGACGATCGGGAATCGGAAAAAGACCAGTTTTCTACCGGCAAAGATTTTAAAGAAATAGTTGGCGTGATGTCGCAGTTTTATGAGGCGCTGAACTCGATATTTGAAGAGGATTTCAAGTACCACTTTATCGGTCAGGATTTTTTTTCCTGTGAATATGCAGTGATTGACGAGCAGGTATATCAGTACATAGTGGCACCGCGCGAGCTGGTTCCGCTAATTGAAAAACAGCTTACAAGCTTTTATCCTGACTGTTATATAGAGGAAGTTGAGGACTACAATATATTCAAGCCGGGTGCAAAAGTTGCTTCATGCTACATGAAGCTTGTAAAAAACTCGATTTTTCCAATACGCACGCACCAGCGCATGAATCAGGATCCATTGAATGGAATTCTGAATGTACTTTCCAAGTTATCAAAGAATGAAGGAGCCGCTATACAGATCATCATGCGCCCGATTGCCGATGGATGGCAGGACAAGGGCCGTAAGACTGCAGAGGATATATTTGCGCATAAGGCGGAATTTACATGGTGGAACCCGTTATCCTGGTTCGGCACGCTTTTCCGGCTTACTGTTCATGGGGTCGAGGGTGAGAATTTTAGTGAAAACTGGGATACAAATAAGGGTGCCACGCGTACTACACCGCTGACCGATGAACAGGTAAAGGCGATAGAAGAAAAAAATACAAAGCATGGCTACGAGTGTGTAATCAGACTTGTAGCCTCTGGACCAAATCTTCGTGAAGCGAAAAATCAACTTGTTAATCTGCGAAGTGCGTTTGCTCAGTTTGCAACGACAGACAACAACGCACTCATGAAAACAAAGTGGCACTCCAATAGCGCCCTGGTCAGGAATTTTATTCTTCGCACACTATGGCGCAACTGGACACAGCGTATCGGCAACGGCATCATGATTCTCTCTTCCGATGAGCTGGCTAGCTTGTTTCACCTCCCGAACTCGATGTTCAATCGCTCTCACGCGCTGGCCTGGCAAAAATTCAAACTATCCCCTGCTCCTGATAATCTTCCATCAGAGGGTATTCTGCTCGGACACAATATTTATCGTGGGGTTAAACGGGAAATACGAATGAAACGAGAGGATCGGTTCCGTCACTTCTACGTAATTGGACAGACCGGTACGGGTAAGTCCTCTATCTTGCAGTCGATGATACGTCAGGACCTGCGCAACGGAGATGGTCTGTGCGTCATAGATCCACACGGATCTTTGATCGAGGACATACTACCATTCGTTCCACGTGAGCGTGCTGATGATGTCATTTATTTCAATCCAGGAGATATGGATCGCCCGATGGGTCTTAATCTATTGGAGGCGGATACGGACGAAGAGCGTGATATGGTGGCTCTGGACGCGATGAACATCATGATCAAGCTTTTTGACGAGGAGGTATTTGGTCCACGCATCCAGGACTACTTCCGGAACGGCGTTCTAACCCTCATGGACCAGCCGGAGGGCGGATCTCTCACCGACATAGTTAGACTGTTTACTGACGACGATTTCCAGAAATACAAAATGACAAATGTAAAAAATCCAATCGTAAAATCATTCTGGATACACCAAATGGCAAAGACAGGCGCGCGTGAAAAGCAGGAGATGATTCCATATTTTGCCGCAAAATTCGGTGCATTCGTGACGAATACGATGATGCGCAATATCATCGGACAAACCAAGTCGGCTTTTGATTTCTTCAAGGTCATGCAGGAGAAAAAAATACTTCTAATGAATCTCTCAAAGGGTGATACCGGTGAGATTAACTCAAGACTTCTTGGTCTTATTATTGTTTCGAAACTGCAGATGGCGGCCATGAAACGCCAGAAGATCGCAAAAGAAGAGCGTCAGGATTTCTTCCTCTACATAGATGAGTTTCAGAACTATATTACCGAGAGTATCGAGTCTATTCTCTCAGAGGCGAGAAAATATCGTCTCAGTCTTAACGTTGCGCATCAGTATCTGGCACAGCTGGAAGGAGATGCGCAGAAAAAAGGAGGCAAGAAAGTCAGTATCAAAGACGCGATCTTCGGTAACGTTGGCACTATGATGTCATACAAAATTGGCGCACAGGATGCTGAGTTTATGGCAAAAGAAATGGGACCGGTGTTTTCCGAGCAGGATCTTATCAACATCGATAAGTACAAGGCCGTCATGAAGCTTAGCATCGATACTCAGCCCAGCCGGCCGTTCAGTATAGTCCCTCTGAATCCATATACAGAGACAGGCGACCGTGAGGCGGCAGAGATCATAAAACAACTCTCACGCCTGAAGTATGGACGTGACAGGGAGTTTGTCAGCCGTGAGATTCTAAGGAGAGTTGGCGCAGATGTGCCGGTCTAATAGGTTAGATAGAGAATATATCAGTGTTCTGGGAAGCCCTTGCTACTAAACGGAGGGCCTTTTTTATGATATAATTCCTAGATTTAAAAAATAAAAATGAAAAGAAAAATCACGCGTTGGATTCTATTGATCTCCCTGCTTGCGGCCTTTGCCGCCCCATCTGGTGTATATGCGCAGGACAGCGAGCCTACATATCCGTACACGAAGGAGTTTATAGTATCCGGTTATTACTCTCCGCTTCCGGGCCAGCTACGGTATGTTACAGGAAGCTACGAAGGCGATATACGTCTCAATGGCGGAGGTGTTCATGGCGCCGATGGTACACGCGTGTATGAGGGTATGATCGCCGCACCGCGTGAAATTCCGTATGGGACGAAGATCGAAGTTCCAGGAATGGGTGTCGGTAGCGTACACGATCGTGGTGGTGCGATTAATGGCAAGAGACTTGATGTGTGGATGGGTTCCGGAGAGACCGGTATGAGGAGAGCTCTCGGCTGGGGCATGCGCAGTGTTACAGTTACAGTGTATGGTGTTACGGACGAGGTTGCCGAACACTTTGACGTCGACTCTCTCCCTCTTGCAAAAGACGTCGGGTTTTTGGTTAGGACAAAATATTTTAAAGTGGATATCGGATACGGCGATCGCACTGAATCCGTTACTGAGCTTCAGCGATTGTTAAAGTTGACCGGGTTTTATAATGGTGTTTTTAGCGGTGTATATGATGACGAAACCTTTAGCGCGGTGCTCCGTTTTCAAACAGAAAACAAAGTAATAGATAGCTCAGAGGACAGTGGCGCGGGTTATTTCGGACCACAAACACGCGCGACATTCGAGGCATATCTTGAAAAGAGGAAAGACGATGAGCCGATGGATGCCATAAAACACTCCTACACGCCGGATGCGAAAAAGCTTCCAATTCCACAGCACGCAATAGCTTCCGTTATTGCTCCGAAAAAAGAAGTTTTCATTTACAGAGGTGTGAAGAAAGGAGATAAAGGTGATGAAGTAAAGAAACTTCAGGAAGAACTTAGCCGCTTGAATTTTTTCAAAGGAGAGGCGACAGGATACTTCGGATCGGTTACTGAACATGCACTATTCAAGTTCCAGCAGTACTCTGGCATCGTGGCGTCTGAAAAAGATTCCGGCGCTGGATATCTGGGGCCAAAGACGCGTGCGGCACTCAATGGAATATTCGATGAGCGCACTGAAAATAAAAAACTCATTGCCGCGGCAACCAGTGATTACAATGAGAAGATTGCACGTACTGAAATAGATAAAGAAAAGGGTGAGGTCATCGCGTACTCTGTGGACGCCATTGGATCTCTGAGATATGGTGATTACAAAAAGGAAGTTCAGGATCTTCAGTCGATATTGAAGAAGTTGGGCTACTTTGATGGTGAGCTGACGTCTCCGTATTTTGGAGATCGCACACGCGCATCGATTCTAGCGTTTCAAAAACAATACGGAGTGATTGCATCCGATAGCGACAGTGGCGCTGGAGAGTTTGATGAGCGCACGAGAAAGGCGCTAGAGGCGATCATAGGGGGCTAGTCGTGCCATTATTTCGCGTTCCAACTTCTGTGCCTTCAGGTCCAGGTTTTTTTCACTTTGACTGCCGATCATATGAGGTGCGTTTCTTATCCGGCCATCACGTATGCGCTCTTTTAGAGATACAATATTGTCGTGTTTGACACGTTTGTCTGCGTAGAAAACAATTTTTTCTTCCCATGACTCGAATCCTTTTTTTAGTTGAACGTACTTGTGTTTTTGAATTATCGTAGCCAGCTCGGGATATTTTTTTGAAAGCAGAAGATGTGCAACGTCAGCATGGTGTAGCCCCTGGTATTTCTTGCGCAATCTAGTCCAAAAAATCCAGTCGGCATATTTTGGTGTTTTCTCAAATTTTTCTTTTGAAAAAGTTCGGAAATCAACTACGCGTACGACGTCATGCAGTAGCGCCGCCGCGCGTACCAGCTGGATATTGACCGGAGTCCCCTGTCGTGACATACAGCGTGCTATGTGAGTAGCGAGCTTTGCGACGGCGGCGCAGTGCTGTTTCACATGTTCAGGCGTGTGGTAACGTCGAAACAACGTGCGTATCTCTGTCATGCCTGGTATGCGTATTTTTTTCTTATATTGCCTCATAGTCATCGTGCGTTGGGATTCACCGCGATGTCTCAAGTATACATCGATACGGTCAGCTGGTAGATACCCGCGTACTTTGTCAGCCCACTCTATGGCGACCCACGCGTTTGGTTTTGCTAGAGCTTCCGAGATATCATCAAATAGCTCGCTCTTTGCCGATGCCCTGTAGCAGTCAAAGTGAAAAAGAGTCCCTTTTTTGCCGCGATATACATTCATTAGCACAAATGTCGGGCTTTTTACTGTTTTCGCTGGCACACCAAGTCCACGTGCCATTCCTTGAACAAAAGTAGTCTTGCCACTACCGAGGTCGCCATATAGGCACACCACTCGTGGATACTTCACGTTTTGAACCAGTTTTTCACCTGTACGCCTTGTTTCTGTCGGTTGCCTAAGAGTCTTGTTGATCACGCTCAAATATGTTATAATATATAGATACAAAACAAACACAAAATGCCAGATTTCAACTTACCTGACAACAAGGAAAGACACGAGCTTCTCCTATTGGAGCGCAAGACGCTCTTTGTTCTTATCGCGGTATCGTTTCTTACGCTTTTGATATATTTCTTTGGTACCGATGCACGCGAGCTTTTTACAAATCTGGTAAATCCACTGCCTGAACACGAAGCATTCAACGGGACTACATACCCGATCAAAAACATTCCGGACTGGGTGAGCTTGACCGAAGCTGAAAGAAAAGCTCCGTACGAGCAGATTCCAGAGTCAAAGCTCATGGATATGCCATACTACTCGCCAGCCCGCCTGGCGACTGACATGACGAGCCTGGAGTGGAACAATACCGCGCATGATGCCATACGAAATGAAAAGATAACTTACTCCGTCCCCTATCTCGGTAATTACAAGTTGGATGGATATGAGTATGTAGGCAGTCACGCGGCTGTGGATATCAAGGCACCCGACGGCACTCCGATTTATGCGATGGCAAATGGAGTGGTGAGCAAGGCTGCCGACCTAACCTCCGGTTTTGGCTCGCATGTAGTCATACTTCACAGAGACTTTCCGTCTCTCGAAAATCAAAATGAAAAAGTAACGCTCTACTCGGCATACGCTCACCTGAGCAAGATTCTCGTTAGCGAGCGGGAGGTTGTAAAAAAAGGTCAACTCATAGGATTTGTAGGTCACAGTGGAGTAGCGACGACGTCGCATCTACATTTTCAAATGGATCGCGATACGGTGGCGTGGCATCCATATTGGCCGTTTACTTCATCCGAGGCGTCCGCCGCCGGACTTTCATTTTTTGAGGCGATCAATGCAGGACTTGGTAAAAATCGCGGACTCGAAAATACAGTGCATCCGATGGACTACGTACAGCGTTATCTATCACAAGGTGCGCTCATAGCCAGTACTACAACTCCGTCGACATCTACACCGGTGACTACAACAGGCTCTACGGTGATGAAAGATGCGAAACTGCTAATAGAACCGCAGGGTGGAAGTTTCACGGAAGGCACTGACATATCACTAAAAATAAGTTTTATTGATTCATCCGGAGCTGTCATAACGACTCCAGAGTTTGATGACAGAGTGTCGCTGGAACTTCTAAATAGCCGTGGTACCTTGGAGCGAAAATTTTTGACCTCCGGTTTTTTCCTTGGAGGGTCCACCGAGGTAGCTATCCAGTCGACACAAGTTGGAAATGAGACGGTGGTTGCGCGTTTCAATGGGAACGCCTTTGCCTCGCCGTCTTTTGATATTCTGCCAAAATCTACAGAAGTGCATCCGAGCGCAGACGAGACCGGTGTTGTCACCGCAATAGTCAGCCAGACAGTTGAGGAAGAAAAGCCATTGATAGTTTCCTCTACTCCTACGAATCGCGGTGAACGCATAGTACTTGAGCTCCAAAAACAAAAATTCACCGTTGGTGTGTCGAATGAGTTTTTATTCTACTACTACGACGAGACCGATGCGCTACGTAATCCGGATCCAGGCATAATCGCGATGGAAGCCATCGGTATAAGTGGAACATTTGAGCCATCGGCATTATCCAGCTTGAGGTTCGTTGATGGTGTCGCCCACTTTACATTCACTCCGGAAGCGTTAAGTGATATGTGGGGTGTGAAGGTTATGTTCAAGAATATGACGGTATCGACACCACCCCTTATAGTTGAAGCGCCTGTAGTTGATACGCCGGAGACTGCGGTTACTGATGTGACTAATGCGGCAGAAACGAATATTGCCGCCGAAGTCGTTTTCTCGGACATACTGAAGTCGAGC
>JBBTWW010000118.1:0-22266 GCA_038062595.1 Patescibacteria group bacterium
CAATCTATACACTCGTAACAGAGCTCGTCTTCATAACACACTGAGCAATCAACGACTGAGGTGCATTTCTTAAGCAGGTTGGAGTAGTACGAGTCTTCGCAGTAATCGCTCTCTGCGATCAGGTAACAGTTTTTGATATACGCTGTACAGTTGTTGTAGTCGCTGTTTTCAATAGTTCCTACGGTGTTGAATAGAGATAAATGCGGTGTTGCGTTTTTTAGCTCCAGAAATTGTTCGAAAAAGGGCCTTTTGAAGTCAAGGTCACGTCCATATTCCAAGCCGTCCCAGTCATCACTCCACCAGAGCTCGGGGCCGTAAACAGGAAAAGGTTGACCTTGATGATACTGTGAAAGTATTTTCTTGCCGGTCGCGTCGCAGGTTCGATAGTAAAGCGTCTTTGGATTTCTCTCCATAAAGCGCCGTATGAGCCGGCAATCGGGGCAGTTTTTGGGCTCAGGCACTTTAATTTTTTTATAAAACTCACGATCCTCGTCACGGATGAGAAAGTCTTTCTCGCACTGTTTGCAAATTGGCATGAAATTTAGGATTTAATTACTTCCAGTATTTTTTTCTTAAAAACTTCTTCGGAAAATTGGTTGGCATGGCGGCGGATGGCGAGCGGGCTGTAAGAGCGTTCGTTGTTAAAAAATCTCGCTAGTCCCTGTTCAAGAGATGTGACTGTAGGTTCGTGAAAAAACTCGCCGGTCTTTCCTGCTATGATGGTCTCCGTCGCGCCGCCATGGCCGTAGGCGATGACTGGTTTGCCGCATGCCATAGCCTCTACGGGTGTGATGCCAAAGTCGTCCTCGCCTGGAAATATCAGCGCGCGGCAGTTCTTCATGTACTCGGCCACCGCCTCGTCTGATTTGAATCCCAGAAACTCTATATTTGGTTTTGAAATTGTCTGAAGAAAGTTTTTGTGCGGGCCGTCACCAATTATAACAAGCCTGCGCCCAATTTTGTTAAAAAGCTGAATTGCAAGCTCGATCCTCTTGTACGGTGTCAATGTCGAGACTATGAGAAAGTAGTCTTCGTGGCTCTTGCCGACTGAGAATCTCGATATGTCGACCGGCGGGTGTATGACCTTGCCTGCGTCGATGCGATAGTATTTTTTTATTCTTTTTCTGACCGTCTCTGAGTTTGCTATGTGAAAGTCGGGGCGATCGCCGGCAAATCTATCCCACTCGCGTATGTCTTTCATGATATATGCGACTGCGGCTTTTTTTAGGCCGGTTAAGTTTTGTTCTTTTACATACTCACTGTGCCAGTCCCAAGCAAAGCGCATGGGGGAGTGATAGTAGCTGACGTGACGCGTTTTTGTTCCGGTTATAATTCCGTGGACAAATGATGTACTGGAGCTGATTACGAGGTCAAACCCGGAAAAATCCCACAACTCGACTATCTGAGGAATCCTTGGAAGGAGATACTTCACGCGGTTGCGTATGAATGTTGAGTAGTTCTGCAGGCGGGAGGTGATTACTCGCTGTTTTGGAAAAACCGCACCAACTTTTTCCTCATCGTAAAGCAGTGTGTATATTGGGGCTTTTGGATACATGTCAGCCAGGACTTTTAGTACCCGCTCCGCGCCGCCCAGCCGTGTCAGGAAGTCCTGTACGAGTGCGATCTTCATGCATACAGCGTACGGCTTTGCGGTGTTATAGGTCAATGCCACTTGTGACAGGCAGTTATATCGCGTGTCTTACCTTGTTTTTCGCGGCGCATTTCTACGCGCCGCGGGCGAGTGCAAAGCCGCGCACGGTCGTGACACCGGCTTCCTTGAGAGCGTGGGCGCAAGCCGAGAGGGTACTGCCGGTAGACGTTACGTCATCCACCAGCACGACCGTGCGCGGCAGAGTTACATTCTTTCCCATCACAAAGGCGCCGCTTACGTTCGTGAGCCGCGCTTCGCGCGACAGCTCCGCCTGCGGCGCCGTATGACGAGTGCGTTTTAGAATATGCACCAGTGGCCGCCCGGTTACCCTGGCTATAATCTCGGCAATTAGCTCCGCTTGATTGAACCCTCTCCATTTTAGGCGTTTTTTAAAAAGCGGAACCGGAACTATAATCGCGTCCCCAAAAAACTCTTTGATACAATCGATTCGTGAGCTAAGCAGTACATCGATAGAGCTTTTAATTTCAAATGAAAAACGATACTTAAAATCATGTATCAGTTGCGCCAGCGCGGATTTTTTTTCATACTCAAAAAGAATTAACATGTCGTCTATATATTGCGGAAGATCATCGTGTGAACGGTCGGATATTTTTACACCTGCCATACATCTGTCACATAGGAATATCCCTTCGCGATGGCATCCGACACAGGATATCGGGAACAAAACATCGAGGAGTAGCTTTTTTAGCATGTGATTCCAAGTCTACACACCGGATATGAAATTTTTCTAAACTTTTTATGAATAAAATATGAAAAACTTATTAACTCCATATGAAGAAAATGTGAATTTATCAATGTTTTGCTCTTAGCGCTTATTTGTGATAAAAATAGGTGGCCTTGAAAGTCACTCGTGCTTTGGGCGGTTAGCTCAGTTGGCTAGAGCGCCTCGTTGACGTCGAGGAGGTCACAGGTTCGACTCCTGTACCGCCCACCAGTACGCACAAGGTAAGGCTTTGTGCGCTTTTGCATCTTCCGCGTCATGGAAGTGAAATCCCGCAAAGCGTGACTGTGTCGTCAGTCAAGTTGACCAGCATAATGGCTTGTAGTATAAACGAACACAGGTGGTCCATTCGTAGGCGTGATCTTGTGCTGAAACCCTCCTTGTTGTAAACTAGTAGCGCTCTTATGGAGCTATTTTTGAATTTTTAATTTTTTGTCATGGCAGATCAGTTTACACCCCCTCCTCAGACAGGAGGTACTCCAGTTCCACCACAACCTATTCAGCCAGCACAAACAGCACAGGGCGCAGGAATGCCTATGACTGGTGGACAACCAGCAGGTGCCCAACCTCCAGCCCCCCAGACGGGGCAGGCACCAGCCGCACCAAAGCCACCAAGCCCACCGGCCAATTTCCAGCTTGGAATACTCCTTCCACCACAGTTGAAAGTAAAGGTTCCGGCACATACGCTAAAATTTGATGAGCAGTACTTCCTTAGACTTCTGGCCGGTTCAATTTCTCTTACAAAAATTGAAAAGCGCCGCATAGTTGATTCCATACCAAAGCTTAAACAGGAGCAGATCGATGAGCTCGTTCGCATTTTTGAGGAAGAAAGGAAAAAATTTGCAGAGCTCGGACAGGAGCATGTACCTCAATTGGAAAAATTGGCAAAACAGCACTATGAAGATTGGATGGATATAGAGATGGAGGAACAGCAACAGTCCAAGAAACAGGACGAGACGAATAAAGCTGAAGAGCTTCGCAAAAAACTTGGTTTGTAAATTTTATTAATAAATTTCCATGAAGAAAATTGTTTTTACGCTTTGTATAGTGTCACTTCTAACACTCGCAGGCTGTCAGTCTCAACAGTCGGATGACTCGTCGGTTTCGGACGTTGACGCAAAGAATGAAGCACTTGAAGAAGACATGGCTGTCCTCGAGGATGCTCTCTCAAAAAGAGACTTAAGTCTATGTAAGGATATGAGCGATGAAGCAAACGTGAAGCTCTGCAAAGACAGGATTGAGGCATTACAAAAAGCAGATTCTGAAATCATCGAGCCTAAAGACTGATTTCTTATCAGCCGTTTGGGCTAAAGCAGAATGCGTACGCATACGCCTTGTCGGTGGTTATTGTGTTTTTTGATGCGGCTTTGCATCCTGAGCCGGTGCCGGAACGTGCCGCTGACGGGGTAGCACCTTTGAATAAATTTGTGGCGCCATCGGAGTAGCCGCTACATGCCACAACCACATCGCTACTACTGCAGTACGCGAAGATTTGCTTATATGCTGCATTTGAAGTGTCGTTGTAACAGTGGCCCAGGCCCTGTGCAAGCGTTGTGTTCGCGGACATTGATGTGTCACAGGATATATTATAAAAACTACCTATCGTTCCGAGCGCTGATGTTATGTTGCCGCCAACTGATGTGATATTCCCACTTGATGAAATATTGCCTGCGGATATGGCAGCTGATTCAACATTTCCGCCAACTGATATATCAGCCCAGTATGAGGCTGTTCCCTGCGTAACTGAATTTCCAGTTATAGTTGAATCTCCAGTAACTTGGAAAGGGGCGCTTACACCAAGTATTCCTCCGCCAAGTGCATTTATAGCCAAACCGCCGAGAGAGAACTGACCACCGGTAATAGCAACAGATCCGGTGATGTCTACGCTATCCTGCAGTTTCAAATTTCCAAGTGTATTTGCGATAGCACCCTGCACATCAAGATTTCCCGGAACGCCTTCTACGGAATTGCCTCGCACCTCCAGACCGTCATGAACCACAACCGGAGTATTAAATACCGGGCCAGCCGGTGCGGCCGCATATGTAAGTCCCGATAGACTCAACACGCCGACGATGACCAGAAAAGCTATTTTTTTAACGAGATGTTTGTGCATATTTTATTTTTGTTATTTCGTTATATTATACCATTTTTATAATCCACTGGCAATGATAGGTTTTCTGGTTAAAAACTGGTAGCGCCGCCTCCAGATCCGCTACCATCGGGTATTATTACTGGTGCCCCACCAGCGTCGCAGTCACCGCCTATTGTAAATGTATTACCCTGCGGTGTGTCGCTTAAAGGTGTAGTTTTTACTATTGTATTTTTAATTGTTTTTCCAGTTACGGCAGTACATGGAACTTCTGCTTTTATACGTAGCGTCTTAGTGCCATTTTTTGGAATTACCCAGCTGAGTCCATTGAACACAGCCGCTCCTTTATTAAAGTATGCTACCGTGGAGCCGAGTTGAATGTCTCCACCGAGTATTGGATCACGTTTTTCAAATATCTTTATATTGATGACATCGGTGGATGTTGCTGTTCCGAGATTGCCTGCCGTGATGGATGTGACTGTTATGTTGCCGTTTGCGGCGCTAAAATTCAAGTCGGCGAATAGGTAGTTCTTCATACCTTTTGGTACCGTTGCGCTGGCTGGTTGACCAGTTGGGCTTATTGTGAGCACTGGTGGACATACGCCCAAGTCCGAAATCGTCATAGTGTTACCCTGCGGTGTACCTGTAGTTGGATTGCTGGACTCTATACCAAGTTTTACCGTCCTGCCTGCCACTGCACACACATCTACGGTAGCTTTTATGGTCAAAATTTTCGTTGAGTTCTCTGGTATGAAAATATTCAGGCCGCTAAACGTAGCCGTATTTGATCCAGATAAATTTTGAGTGGTGCCAATTTGAGTTAATCCATCATATATATTTAGGTTTTTTACATCTGAAGACGTCGAGGTGCCATAGTTTCCTATCGTTAGCGATGTTATGGTTACATCTCCTTTTGATGCGCTGAAGTTAAGTTTTGCAAATGAAAAATTCGTTGATCCTGTGCCAACACTGGATGACGGTGGAGTTGTCGATGACGCAGTTGCTTCAAACACTACAAGTGGAGGAATGTTCCACATGCCGTCTTTGACGTTCATATAGCCCCACACATTGGTGTAGTCAAAAATATCAACTGAGTGATCATCAGCTTTTGTATCCGTGGTGTTCTGGTTGACGATTATTCCGCGGAAATTACCGCCTATAGCCTGTAGAAAAGGCTGATTTTGCTGTCCAGGAGTCGTATCTACAGGGTACTGGTTGCCGTTCACGTCAATAGAATAACGTGTTGACGGTGGAGCGTATGGAGATGGGTTGATGGCGTTGTCCGCTCGCGCTTCTTCTATTCCCAGTATTTTTTTTGCAATGGCATGATTTTGTTCTTCATAAGATACCAATCCGTCTGCCGTAAGTGATACGTTCCATATTCCTTTTAATGTGTTTAGGTCACCCCATGCGTTCACATAGTCGTAAAACTGTAGATAATTAGTTGCGGATGCGGTATCGCTTTCCTTTTGATTTACTATGATTCCTTGAAAATTTCCACCACCACTCTGCATAAGCCGCGTAGTGGAGGATGTGCTGGTGCTGTCCGGGACTGCAGTTATTCCAACCTCACGCGCAAATTTTGTCGAAGCGGTATCGCTTACAGGATCGAGCGCTGTATTCGCATACGTGATTGATATTCCCAGAGTCAGAAGAGCTCCAAGAAGCATGGGATATAGTATGGATTTTCGATTGTTTGTAGCCATTATTAACGTGTGTGAGTGTATGCAGTATCAGCTGCGTATAGTACTGATTGATTTTTTGCGCTGGTATCCAGCGATAGATATCCGCTGATGACCAGTACCATGATACTGCTCGTAAGTAGTGTTAGAAATTGTGTGGTAATGCGATATGTGACAGCTAGTACGTTGGACATATAGTTTTGTTTTTTTGTTTTAACGTGGAGCTGCAGCGGTTCCTGTATTGCGCAGTCCGCTTAGCACGTTGAGACGACCCCATACCTGCGTATCATCATAGAGCTGTATGGGATTGTCTTCAGGGAGTGTGTCTCCTGCAATTTGGTTTATGATAATGCCGCGTATATTGACCGCAGAAAACTGTGGAAATACAAAGCTTTGTCCGGTAATTGAAGCCTGCGGTACAGCCGTATGCACGTCTGTTGTAAATGTTCCGCCTGTTCCACTTCCGGAAGTCGGATTTTGTGCGACGCTGGCCAGCGCGGCCTGTATAGTTATCACGCTAACCGCTCCGACTATAAACGACGTTACGATTAGGAGGCTACGCCTCATGGCCGATTGGTAATTTTTGAAATCACCGCGCATGATTTTTAGTTTTAATTTTGCAGGAACGATGCGTTAGTTTCTCCTTTATAGAAGACTTGTGCGGCTTCTGCTCTGTTTGTGCTCTTGTCAAAGCCCCATAATCCCTTGTTTGGTCCGCCAGTAAAGCCGACCATTAGTTTGTTTACAAACATTGTTGCCGCTGATGTGGCGTGTTCGTCACAAGTTATTCCCGACGCATCTGGGAACTGACTGAGGTCTTCGCACGTTCCGACGAGAGGGAAGTTTGCATCGCCGCGTACATTTACATATATCCATGCCAGTTCCTTGCGGAGTGTAGGCTCACTCATGTCCGCCTGCCATATTATGTTGTACTTTGTGTTCAGCAGGTACACTGCACGGTATGCAAATGGTGGAATATTTGTTGCAGTCGTTGTATTTGCGATGTGTTTTACACACTCTTCGTCACACTGGGCATCCGGGTTGTCGCCGTTTGCACGGAGCGCAATCATCAAAAGCTGTGCGCGGAGTAGAGGATCGCTTGGATTTATAGCACCAGTGCGCTCACCGGTGATAGGATCTCTTCCACCTTGGAATAAACCGCCCTCTATCAACGGTCTGGCGTACCATGCCGCCGTGCTGATCTTGAACGGTATTGCATTGGAAGCAAAACCTACGTCCATATTTGTAATGATGAGTGCGTCTATCTGTGTGATAAGTGCGTCAAGGTCGACTGCCTTTGATGTGGCTACTGAACCACACGCGGCATCGACTTTTATTATCACTTGTTCCGATACGCTGTCGAACCAGTTTTCTGTGAGTACTTTGGAAAGTGCTTTTTGTAGTTTTTCTTTATCTGTTCCGCTTAGTTTTGTAAGAGCGGTTTCTTCACATGACGCAACCTTATCTGACATTAGTGTCTTTATTGCAATTACTGAGCTTCTCATGCTACCGTCCACAGACAGTATTCCTGCAAGCGAAGATGGCGTCAGGTCAGGGTCAAAAGAGATGTTTGATGCTGTTTTTTCCAAAACATCTCTTAGTTCTGTATCGAGCAGAACTCTTGCAGGTATCTGATCTGCGACACCTTGTAGTTTCTCTTTTGCTGTGTCATTAAAATCGTTAATAAGATCTTTGATAGTTAGAGACTGGAATGAAAGTGTCTCGTTGTTACGTGCGGCAACGATCTTTATCGCGTCTTGTAACAAAGCCATGTTTTCAAACGCTTTACCAGCTTCCTCGAGATCCTCGTCAGATGCTGCTTTTTCCAGTTTCTTCACTATTGTGTCATAGCGTTTTACCAGAGCCTGTACTTTTGGATTTTTTGAAACATTACTTCCTCCATTTTGTCCAAGAGCCTCTGCCAACGAGTCCGGTGTAGTACCAGCATCCGTCAGTGTGTTGTTCAATGCGTTCTGGTCCTGCTTGAGGCGCTGTATGCTCTCCTCTATGACTGTAAGAGCACGCGTCTCGGATATTTCTCCGCGAACTGTGTTGAGATTTTTTGAAACGGTGGCAAATTGCTCGCCGAGCTGGTTTGCGACAGTTGTCATAACTTCTGTCTTGTCCACACAGAGTGCGTTGTAAGCATTCTGTGTAGCAGAAAAGTCCTGAGCGTATTCCGCTACAGAATTTTTCACTGCAGATGCCGAACTGGCTGATTGCTGAGAAACCTTATCAAGAAGTTCCTGTGCGGCAGCTTTTTTCTTTGCTATCTCAGTACAGCGGATATCGAGAGTTCCTGAACGTATCTCTTCTACTATTGTACTCAGAGATTTAAACTGTTCATCTACGGTCTTAATTGTGTCTACTGTATACTGCCCGTCCTGGAAAAAGCTCTCCATCTCGCGAATATTCTTTTTTGCGAGGGATATTTTTTGTTTTATGGCTGTAGTTAACTGATCCTGTGGAATCTCCTTAAACACGACGGCTCTCATATAAAAGAGTGCCGACTTCATCTTATTAAGATACGTAGTAAGTCCGTTAGTATTATTGACATCACTGGGAGGAGTTACATAGTCAGTGTTTCCCGAAGAGATCGTTGTTCCAGTGGATGTATCCGTTACGGTTGTTCCTGTAGTGTCGGTTGTTACGGTGCCAGTGCTGGCTGTGCCCCCGTTAGTACCAGTACTCACACTTGTAGTGTCAGTGCCTGTTCCTGAAGTAGTTGTGCCAGTGCTGTTGGTGCCTGTTGTTGTACTTGTGCCTGTTCCAGTTGTAGTGCTGGATGCCTTCCACTCAGTACCACAGACAATGTTGCCATCGTCATTTACACTGAGAGAGTCATTGGCGGTTTCGCACTTTCGGACATCTTCTATTTTTGTTTCACAAAAATCTTTTGCGGCCGTGTCTACGCCAGTAGATTTATTTGTACATACAATCTTTTTTCCCGGTAACAGATAGCGTGCCGGTACTCCTGCCGCCGCGGATATACATGAAGGGTAGTTTGAGTACCAACCGATCTCTCCAGATGGACATACTACGGTCTCATTTTTTTGGCAGTACTTGCTACCATATGCGGTTGCATCAGGTGACCTCTTTGCGCCCGTAGAAGTAGTACATGAAACTGGTCCAAAGCCGGATATCGCAGTTCTGTATAGAAATGCATCGGCCGGAGGTGTTGTACTCGTTTGAGAAGAAGGCTGGTCAGTTGTTTGAGTATTTGTTTGATCTTGAGTCTGAGTCTGAGTTTGAGTTTGAGTCTGAGTGGTCTGCTGAGTCTGTGTTTGATTCTGGGTTTGTGTTTGAGTGTATTGCTGAGTCTGACTGGTTGCGGCGTTTACTGTAAGATTAACAGCGTCAGTTGTAGAGCCGGCGCTATTCGTACATGTTAGTGAGAATGTTTTTGATCCGGCAGTTGGGCTTAACATTGCTGACCCGCTATTTGCATTAATTGGCGATGTAGACCAGTCGCCACCGGCAGAACATGAGGTTGGGCTACCACCGTTTGACCACGAAATACCTACGCTAGTTCCGGCAGATACTGCGGTTGGGCTGTCACTGCCGTTTACTTTCAAATCAATCGTAGGAGGGGTGTTTTGCTGACAGCGTGGTTGACTGCCGGCCTGTGAATATCCTGTGTTACAGCCAAGCATAGTAATAAGTGATGGACACTGGTCCATGTAGACGATTGTACCTTGAAGTACACCGAGGTACATCTCGCATTTTGCTTTTGCGACAACGGACGAAGTTGAGGCACAACTGTCTTTTCCACTTCCATCACGCGTAATCACCTGGCTTGCATCAGCACACTGCACCGCGCCCGTATTGTACAGTACATCTTCTGCGTTGTATGACGTGAGATATGGTCCAGGCCATGCATCACATGACGAGGCCCATGAAGTAAGAGCTTGCCCATTGTCTTGATAATATCGGCACTGCACCTGTCCTGCGGATTGTGCAAAAGAATACCGGAGCATAGAAACCGCTCCAATAATAGTTACCAGCATAATCGCGCTGCCAGTAAGAAGATGCTGCTGACGAGAAGTCATACAATTGCGTTGGTTAGTTTTTATTTTTTTATTGCCTTATTATAAGCTAATTATCCGCGGCTGTCAAATGCCTGGTCCAGTTATAACCACTTTTATGTGATCAGGTATGGCTGGAATATTTGGAGCCCAAAATGGCCAGCTCTTGATCTCTACGTGATCTATCTCTGCCAGGTTTTGTATAAAAAGTGTCGCCTCGTTAATACTCTTGCCGACGATATGGTCCTTTATTTTTTTGATAAGCCGCGTGCCGCTTTCTTTTTCCGGCCGTATTTCAAATTCTTCTATGCCTCGTATAGTACCGGTCACTTTTATCCTACCGGTATCCTCGTTGATCTCGACTATTTTGTATGTTACAGAGGTGGCCTCTACCCCTACTATTCGTTTATCAGGACTCTGACGCATTCTCAGTTCGCGTTCAAGAATTTTTACAAGTTCATCCGGATTGTATGCTACTCCAATGATAGTAACTTCTGCTAATACTTCGAATGATTCCTGCGGCGCGCTTTCCAGATTTGTAGGAATAGTGATACGCGGAGTACCGACGGTAACTGCCCGCGAATCCGGTATCAGAATAAGGCCTGTATTACGCTCCTGGTTTTGTCTTTCCAGAAATGCACGCAGGTCAATTTTTGCCTGATCAATTATTTCCAGTTCGGCCTGCTTGCGTGCCGCTTCAAGATCTTCTGCACGCACGGTTTTTGTCACCTCTGTTGTCCCACCGGTCACCGGCTGATAGTTCTGCCCGTATAGAGTTTTGCGATTTTCCTCATTCTGCAGTCCTGGAATAAAAAATCTGGTTGGGCCTATATTTCCACGCTCTCCAACTATCATTCCATTTACGTCAAAAGGATCGGCAACCGCATTAACTTCGACTTTTCCAGGGTTGATACCGCTTAGGGCGGGTATGGTTATATCTTGTGTGATGCGAAATACAATGCCCTCATCGGTTTGAAATCTCGTCTTCGCTATTAGCTGACGCTCGCGTGGACTTTCATTAATTACCGTAATCGTACCCTGTGCGTTGTTGCCGCGCGACTCTTTGCCGGTGGAGTGGTAGATGATGGTTTTTTTTGTTGGTGGCGGGATTATTGGGTAGCTGGTGATCATCTGTGCGTTGCCTTCACCGAGTGCATCGCGGTTTTTTGTAAAATCAGCAAATATTACGTTGATAGACTGCTCCACGCGATTTGACTCCGGAGTCAGGTATATAGTAGCGCCCGGCAGGGCGACATATGCGATTATAAGGAATACCAGCACTGTGGCGATGACAAAAGTAACCAGCGCTTGTTTGTTTGGTGCAACTATAACTATCTGCGGAAGTGATTGGTTCTTTTTTTGACGATTTCGCAACCACTTTTTGAATGTCGACGTAACTCTATCTACAGTTCCGCCGTCACCGCGTTTTAAGAAACTGCCAAGCGGAACTTTTTTTTCCGGCAGGCGCGTGGGTCTCAGAGTTTCGGTGCGATTTGCCGTGGCGGAAAGAAGCGATTGATGCGACGAATCAGATTTTGTCTTAAGTGTTTTGAGAGCCGGCGTTGATTGTATTTTTTCTATTACTTCTATGCCGGCCTGTGTGGCCAGCAGAATGCCGCTTTTATCGTTCGTAACTATAACTAGACGAGGCGGGTTTTCCTTTGATTCAAGCTTTTTTTTGAGTATGCGCAGATTAACCACGCTTTGTAGTAGAATAGCACGTCTTGGGACAACTAGCAGTATTTTTTTTGCCTCTGCATTACGTGGCAGTTTTTTTATCCTATCAAAAATAGAAGTAATCTCATCGTCAATCTCCACGTAAATTACATGTTGGGAGTTTTTTTTTGGTTCCTTTGATTCTTTTTCTTTTGCCATTACTAAAAACTAAATTTGGATGAGTCTCACGACCTTGCGGAGCAGTTGTCCAAGAAGCTGTTCTTCACCGGTAAACTCCAACGCAAGATTTGCAAGTGCCATTGGTGTGATATCTTCCATGTCGCTGAGCTCGCCGGTTTCATCTGTGATATTTGATATGTGTTTTGGTTGGAGAAATATAATGCGTGGTTTTTTTGCAAAAGGCAGGTCCTGCGTCCACTCAAACTGTTCGAGCGCCTCTTTTACCTCAGGCAGGTGACTGCCGCCGCCGCATAGATATATCTGTGATGGGAGCATGTCTACATTGTAAAATTCTCCGAGTGTCAGGGAAATTCCGGAGAGCCATACGTCACAATCAGAAGTCATCGCCTCATGCACGATCTGCTCCGATTGTTTTTCCAGCTTGCCGGCCGAGTATGCCAGCTTGATGTCCTCAGCTTCCTGCAGAGAGATATTCAGTGTATGTGCCAGGCGCTTGGTAAATGTGCGGCCACCCAGTGTGAACATCTTGGTACCCTCCACTGCACCATTTCGTACTATGGCGACGTCTGTCGTACCACCGCCGATATCTACAAATATTCCGGACAGCTCAGCCCCGTCTTCGTAGCTCATACAGCGTGCTACTGCATATGGCTCGGCGAGTATTGCCAGGAGATCGAGGTCCAGCTCCGCACCGATTGTTTGCAAAGCTCCGTAGTGAACCAGGGGAGCAAAGGCGTTAAATATGCTTAAAGAGACCTCTTTTCCCTGAAATCCTATAGGATTTGATACCTTGTACCCGTCTATCCTCACGTCGACAATCGCGGCGTTGACCAACTTGATATCTATCTCGTTAAATCCAGTCTCTATGGCGAGCTCGGAGCGCACCTGCTCAAATGCTTTCCATTGCATCTTGTGCACAATATTTTTTAATTCTGCCAGATCTATCTTCATGTCAGGATCCTTGCGCACGTAGGTCGTGACTGTCGTTGTACCTTTTACCAGCTCTCCGGCTATGCCCATTATGAGTTGAGTTGGTATTACGCCGCTCATTTTTTCCGCTTCATTTATCGCTCGTTTGCAGTTCTCTATTACACTGGCTATATCTGTAACGGCACCGCTCTGCATGTCTCCGAGCTTTTGCCTGGCCCGCCCGACGCCCAGTACTCGGCCCTTTGTCCCCTCGGCCGCACAAATCAGCGCCTTGATCGTGTGGGTACCGATATCCAGTGCAAGAAAATAATTTCCACGCTTCGCTTTCGAACGTTTCAGGAAGGAAAACATGGTTGTATTGTAGGCGACCATTTCTCTGTCCGCAAGGTGTTGCGCTCTATTTTCCTTTCAATTTTATTGAATGTGCGTATTTCAAAATTTCAGACTCGAATGTTCGTATGGTGCGTTGTTTCTCTGCATGCGTTTTTACCGCACACTCAAGCAGTTTTTCAATGAGCATATCCAGCTCGAGACCTGATGCTTTCCATAAGTGGTGGTATAGGGTTCCAGGCAGTGTGTTTACTTCATTGGCGAAAAACAAATTTGCTTCCCTGTTATAGAGAAAGTCCACACGGGCTATGCCGGAACATCCGGTTAATGTGTATACCTCTGCCGCTATTTTCCGTATTTTTTTCACGTTTTCCTCATCGAGGTTGGCTGGGATAATTACGCTGTTTTTTGCTTTTCCGAGTTGTGCGCCGCCATCGTTCAGATATTTGTCCTCATAGCTAAAAAAATCTTTATTGAAGGCGGACTCCTGCAGTAATGATGTAACAGGCTCGGCTGTCGGGCCGTAAACTGCGCATGTGATGTCTGTGAGAGGCGAGACTGCATTTTCCACCAGACACTTCCCGTCGTAGTGCAGGGCGACCTCGATCGCAAACTCCAGATCTTTTGGCGTTGAGGCTTTTGAGATTCCTATTGAGGATCCTAGTCTGGCTGGTTTTACAAAAAGCGGCCACGATAGAAAGTCTTCGATTTTTTTCAAAATTCCCGCTCGATCATGCTCCCACTCCGTGCGGAAAAAGTGGATTAATGGCGTTGTTGGAATATTATTTGCCTGGTACAGTAGCTTTGTCGTCACCTTGTACATGGTTATGGCAGATGACTCTACGTCGCATCCGACATATGGCACACCAAGCATCTCAAAAAGTCCCTGTATGGTGCCGTCTTCGCCGTACTGTCCGTGAAATGCCGGGAAGGCGATGTCGACAGTTATTGTTTTTTTTAAAAATCCATTTGTGCAAAATACCAACTTGCCGTTTGACTTTGCAAGATCGATTGAGTAGTAAGAAAATCGTTTTAATTTTGCAGGACTATTATCTTTATAAAAAGAAAGCGAGCCGAGCTCATCACCTATATGCCATGTTCCGTCTGTTCCAATATAGATGGGCGTTACACGGTATCCGATTTTTCTCAGTGCGGATATTACAAGCGTGCCGGTGATGATAGATACATCATGCTCCGGACTCCTGCTCCCAAATAAGACGCCGATGTTTGTGGTGTGATCCATTGTATTTCAGTTATTTACCTTAAGAAATTTAAGAGTAATTGTCCGGCCAGTCGTTTTGGAATAGTAGTACATCTCCGGCTCGTGAGATCTTTCCAATCGCGCTGTGTGCCTCAGATGCGCTGTCGAACCATACTATGTTGGAAGGGTCGAATCCTTTTTCAATCAGGCCCCTCTCGATCTCCGGTGTAACGCTGTTTCGTATCAGTATTACCAGATCGGCGACGGCTCTTAAGCGTGCGCCGATATCGTAGTGGATTTCCCGCGTTTTGTCACCCATCTCTACGAGCCCCGGAGTGATATAGATTTTACGGCGATTTTTGAAACGGTTCAGCGTGGATATAGCGGCGCGCGCGCCATCGGGGTTGCCGTTGTAGCTGTCGTCTATGACGACGATGTCGTTTGCAGTATGTATACGCTCCAGTCTATGTGGTGCTGGTTTTATATGCGATATTCCGGAGTTAATCTGGCTCTCGCTCATACCCAGGAGCTCTCCCAGCGCGCGCGCCGCACGCACCATGCCTACTGCGTACTCTCCGAGCAGGGGTATTCGTATGCCATCGAGCTCAAATCCGGAGCCATCTTCAAGAAAATTGGCCTCGGACCCTTCTGATGTGTAGGTGATCACCCGGCGGGTGGCCACGTGATGGGCGTAGTTTTTTGCAACCAGCCTGCTATCCATATTGAGAACAACCGTTCCGGAACGAGAGGCGTGATCAACAATTTCGAATTTTGCGGCAACTGTATTTTCCATACTTCCAAATCTTTCAAGATGGCTCTCGTTGATTCCTGTGAGAATCGAGATGTCCGGTGGCGTGAGGCGGCAGAGCGCGGCGATATCTCCTCTATGGTACGCGCCCATCTCGACTATGAATATTTCCGTATCAAGCGGAAGTTTATTCTGAATAAGACGCGCGATTCCTACCGGAGTGTTAATGTTTTCAGGTGTTTTGAAAACACGAAATTTTTCACCAAGCACGGTGGAGAGTATCTCTTTCATCGTTGTTTTGCCAAAGCTCCCGGTGATACCGATGATCGTGAGGTTCCGAAATCCACGTAACTTCTGCCGTGCGCGCCAGATGATTACTGACTTCACAGCGGAGTCAAACGGCATGAGCAGTATAGTGGCGGCCACAAGGAAAATGAAAAAGAAAATCAACATGACTGCTATGCATATAATCGCGACATAGAGCGGTAATATGGTTGTGAGTACATATGCGGCTACTGCCTCAAGAGCGACTGCAATAGTGATAATTGCAAAAAGTTTTTTCGTGATTTTTATCTCCTGCCGCATCTCTCCGTTCGCGAGTGTTTTTCTTGAAAAAAATGCGTGGAAAAATCTGCCGAGATGATAATTCTCCAGCTGGAGGATGTAGATTGGATATACTATCGGGTTATGCATTGAGAGAATTATTGAGAAAATTTGCGAGCGAGTGAATAAAACGCGCCGATTGGTCCAGGAACGAGTAGTGTCCGGCGTTTTCAAATATTTCCAGAGATGAATTTTTGATTTTTTCTTTCATGGTGCGCGCGTACGATACCGGCGTATCTGTATCACGGTCTCCCCAGAGTATAAGCGTAGGTTGTTTAATAAGGGCAAGTATAGGCGTGAGGTCTTCGTTAATAACACGTACGAATGTTTTTGTAAGCACCAGGGTGGCGAGGTAGTCCTCGGCGCCCAGCTGGCGGTATATTGACTTGCGCAACCCTTGCATGAAGGATGGTTTGAAGAACGGTTTGGCAAGCGTAGCAATAAAGCCCTTCAGCTGGGCGCCGTATGTAACTTCCCGTACGCCTGCGGCGTCAACAAGTACCAGCCTGGAGATACACTCAGGCATCTTTGCGGCCAGTGCAATTCCTACTCTTCCGCCAAACGAGTGACCGACCAGTACTACCGGCCCCACTTCAAGTTTTTTCAAAAGGCCGTCTATATATTCAGCATAGTCGTCGACACTCCAGCCATTTTCTTCACGCGGCGCCTCCGATCCTCCAAAACCTGGAAGATCAGGTGCGTATGATGTGAATCCATCTTCTGAAAGTTTTGCCATCGCATCTTTCCATACCAGTCCATTAGAACGCCAGCCGTGAAGAAAAAGCACAGCATGTTTACTGTCGCCATGTGTAGTACCGGAAGCCGGTCCGCATCTGTATATATCTGTAGCGAGCTGTCCTATAATTAAACGCTGTTTTGAAAAAGAGTTGCTCATTAATTTCTTAAATCTCAACCTTCAGAAGATTAGAGTAATTGGGGCTTTAAAACAAGCCAAAATATGGTATAATGATATGATATGCGAATACCAGATGGACCATACGATGAACTCGAACTGACCAGCACCGAGGGTACTGGCGACGATAGCGTAATCAACGCCGAGTCACCGGAAGTTGCCGGGAGCCGCGCAACGATTGATGCACTACGTTTTAATACCCGCGTTAAATTACAAACGCCAGATACCCGTGGGTATATAAGTACCGATGCCACCAGCGTTCCCGATATGCGTGGTGGTGTGGTTGCGGATATTGCCGGCGTATTGGATGTTAGCGGAAGAAGTCCGAGAACGTACTATCGCACAGAGTTTGCCGGGGGTGAACCGCCATATGTTTTCGAAGGAGAGCAGGCTGTAGAAGAAGAAACTCCAATCTCGTGGTTGAGTTAAACTACCTCGCGACGTATGCTCTCTGAGAGACGGACCATTAGCTCATAACTAATAGTACCGGCTTTTTCCGCGAGTGCGATTAATGAGTTTGGCGCAGAAGAATCCCTGGAATATACAGTTACCACGTCGCCGATTTTTGGGTCTGTAACTTTACTTATGTCTATTACAGTGTAGTTCATGCACACTCGTCCAAGTATCGGACACTGTACTCCGGCGACCGTCATTATGCCTGCGTTACTCAAGCTGCGCGGTAGTCCTTCGTAATAACCAAATGGAACTGTGCCGATAACCATGTCGTGCTCTGCGGTAAATGTTCCATTGTAGCTCACGCGGTCGCCAGCCGAGAGGGTACGTATTCCAACAAGTGTGGAACGCACCTCCATCGCAGGTTTTAAGTTTAAAAGTTTTGTGAAGTCGGGGTCGCCGGCCGAGAGGGGATTCATACCATACAGTCCAAGCCCGAGGCGTATCATGTTGATCTCCGGAACTATATCCTCATAGTGAGCTTGTTTTAGCGCGCCGCCGCTTTGGCCGGCATGTATCCATCGCGGGCTCCATCCGGCGGCGCGCACGCAAGTAACCGCATCTCGAAATTTTTCCAACTGCATTTTTGTATATGAGCTGTCATCTGCATTATCCGGATCTGCGACGTGAGTCATAACTCCAACTATATTCAAATCCAGTTTACGAAACTCCTTCACGGCCTCTCCTATGTCTTTCGCAGGGAACCCCATCCTGTTCATTCCTGTATCCACCTTTATATGCACCGGCGCCTTTTTATTCGCAAAAGCCCGTGCAGTCTCCATATCACTAACCGCAAAGTGAAATGGCAGATTGCGCCCATCTATGTTCTCCGGAAGTGTAAATCCAAGTATCAGGAGTGGTGTCCGTATATCCTCCTTATATAGCGCATACGCCTCAAAGAGTGAGTCAACCGCAAAAAATGGACATTTCTCAGATTCTAACAGATTGGCCACCCCGAGAAGTCCATGCCCATAGGCATTTGATTTCAATACTGGACAGACTTCTTTCCCTGGAAAGAGCCTGCGGTACAGATTGAGATTGTCACGCAGATCATTGGCACCGACAGATATTGTATTTAGCGTACGGTAGGTGCGCCCGAAAAGCCGCTTTAGCATTCGTTAATTATTGACATAATAGTGCAAAGAGTATACAATGATAAGTACAAAAACCAAAATACACTTTAACAAAATTACCTATGGGTACCAAGGTTTTGTCTCGCCGATACACAATCGGCTTTGTTGCAGTTGCTGTTGCACTTGCGATATTCTTACTCGTTCGCGCTCAGTTGAGCTCCGCTGCGGATTCTACGCCGCGCCCACTCAAGGTCGCAAGCGTAACGCTCGTTTCTTCTTCAAATCCGGCCGCAAATTATTCTACAAATACTCAGGGCCAGCTTCAAAACGATAACTACGGTATATCCGTGTGGACTGAGTCTGCCAGCCCGGCAGGTCTGTACACAGAGTGTGGAACATTGGGACTTCCTGCTACACTCACTACCGGTACTGCCGCTTCTGCAAATACATGGGAGTTCAGAAATACGTGTAATGGTTACATAGCTATTGGAGCAGCGGATGATGTAGGTGCACAGGTTCTTACACTTACAGGAAACACTACCGATGGTAAGAACTTCACATTGAATGTTAATGTCCCAGCAGTGCCTGGCGATAGTCTTGGCAACTGGAGATTTTATGTAGACGATACCGGTGGTACATATTTCTGCCGCGCTAATCACGCGTATGGTGGTACATATCCAAATGATTGTGATCTTTCAGCTACACAGGCAGTCACGTCTGCACACCTAGCTCTTGCAGGTAGCGCCCCGGTAAACGGCAACAACTTATGTCAGGCAGGTGAAGACTATATCAATGCTTCTGCCGACTGTCCCGCGCCTGCTCTTTTTGACTATGCATTCACTTCCTCTAGTGTTCCAAACACAATTATCGCCGGTAATCCTACGATATTTACTGTAAAAGTTGTCAAGACCGTTACCGGAGGCCCAGGTACCGACACGGCTACCCTGAGTGTCAAGGAAAATGATAACGTTGTTTCCTGGTGTTCGGCATCTCCTTCGTCAATAACCGGAGCTGTGGCATCCACTACCGACGTCACTATAAACTGCAACGTGCCATCTACTTACACCGGGGCAAAAACATTGGTGCTGGAGGCAGCTTCTTCCGCCAATGCCGCCATCTCCGTAGCAACCAGAACTTTTTTCAGGGTATCATTTGGTTTTAGTGTTACGCAACCCGCGACAACCACTACCGGTACAAACGGAACAATTCCTTCCACTTGGAAGAAAGTGGTCTGGAACAGTATTGGACTAGAGTCCTATGTTTCCATAAACACTCCACAGGCCGCAATAGATGCCGCAAGAGTAGCTTGTGCAAACTTCACGTTTGCACAGGTAACATGGCCTAATCCGGATGACTTTAGTAAGCCTGAAACTGTCGGAGTTCCTTCATGTAGCGGAACGCCAACACCTACACCAACTCCTACGCCAACTTCTCCACTTGCTCCGCGTAACAGCGGTGAGTGTTATGAAGGCGAGACGTGTCCATCAACATCATGGTGCACACAGCCTGCAAGTACGGCTTCGTATTCTCCTATGAATAACTCATGGCTTGACGCCTGCTATACGACAGCTGGTCAGCTTACATGTGTAAAACGCACGAATGAAAATGTATGTGGCCCTATGCCTATGCAGGCCTGTCCTGCAGGTGCCAGCCACTGCCGCCCGGACGACAAGAACTGTCGTGAATCGGGACAAACAGGACCAAAAGATGCTTGGTGTTGGTCTGGCAAGAAGTGTTTCAACTCCACATCTACTGAAGTGAAATGTATGGATTGGAGCGCATCATGTCCTACCGACTATCCAAAAGTATGTGATGCTAATGATAAGAACTGTATAGAACCCGGTCAGCAAGGTCCTTTGGAGGGCTGGTGTGCGGGTTCCGGATCTGAAAATTGCTACAGCAAAGACGGTTCACACAAACTCTGTGTGGTTCGCGATGACTGGAATAAGCCTATGACCTGTCCGGATCCTGCGGCGACGAGTCCGATGATTTATACGTTCACATCAAAGTGTCCGGATGGATATAGCCAGTGTAATCCTACAGACAAGCTCTGTACTGCAGTTGGCGAAACAAATCCAAACCAGGGTGCATGGTGTATGAACGGCAAGTCGTGTAATACCAACTCTGGCGTAACTTGTGCTGATTGGAATGCGGAGTGTCCAAAGGGATCAACTCTCTGCCGAAAGGACGATCAAAACTGCTTTGAGCCGGGCGCTTCATTCACGTACAGCAAATATAACTGGCCATGGTGTCCGGAAGGAATGCCTATGTATTCGCTTACAGAATACAACGGATACTGCGCTTCTCGACCAATGAGCACCGACAAGGACTATGTTCCTGATGTTAAGAAAGGATATGGCTTCTGCCGTCTTGATCAACCTGAGTGTCTGGAGCCGGGAGAGACAGGAAAAGGCTGGTGTGCATGGATGCCATATAATTCAACCGGCATAGCTATGCCATACGGTACCAATGGTGGCATGTCGACTATAACCTGCCCAGTTCTTGGTGGCGATAATGTTGTCACTCCTACAGAGCCTGAGCAGCCTATAGTTATAACTGATGAGCAGGCTGAGAAAGAGTCACGCGCATGTATGGCAGATGCAAAACGCATGCTGGAAGAGGTGACACGCGCACTTGGTTCCAGTACGACCCTGGCATCAAATGACGTCAAGATTCTCAAAGATGCTTCAGCATCCATAGAGAGCTCCATGATTGGGTGGAATGATTTAGCAACTTCAAAGGCGTGGAAAAAGCTTCGTGATTCATGCGTATCCCAGAGATTTGAGTGGGAGACACGTGATCTGGCCGACACACTGCGTCGCATAGGTACTGGTCAGGGTAAGGATTTTATCTTCGAGCGTATAGCCGGTATGAGGAAGATGATTGAAAGCCTTAAAGACCAGGACGAAGACTTCAGTAATGAAGTTGAAGATCTGATCGACAAGATTGAAGACATACTTGATGATACAGATGATGCTCTCGAAGATGGTGATTATGAAAGTGCAAAGCGTTGGACCAAGAGTCTGGAAAAATATGGACGTTTGCTGAATTACAAACTCCAGGAGTTTGACATTGATTTTGAGGAAAATGTTCAAGACGCTCTGGCTAAGCATATAGAAGAGAAAGTCATGGCGAAGGTAAGTGCAATACTTGAAGAGAGAATGCAGAATTTTGCCAACGTGATGACAGAGCTTGTTGAAAAGAACATGCAAAAGATGCTCGATGACTTTACGGCAATTGCCGAGAAGTTGACTCAACAGACTATCGACGCCGCCGCAAAAGCAATTGAAAATGCTACCTATATTGCGGAAGAGCGTGTTAAAGAAATATTCTTAAAACGCCTCAATGACATGACGTCTACCGTCAGGGTCATGTCTGACGAGTTTGGTGATAGCGGCGTATTCCGCCTCAAGGTACAGGAGTTGAGCGGCATACTGCTCTCCAATGCCTGGACAGAAGAAACTGCAAATGAACTGCAGGGTGATATCGCTACTATGCTTGCGTCAAGAGGACAGGGTGCTGCAAGTTCTGCGCTGATTGCACAAATCGACGCTATCGTAACAAAGGCAAAAGAACATCTTTCAGATGACGATGAGGGTAAGGTTCTTATAGATGAAGGTATACTCGGATTCCTTGACGCTCCGCTCACGCGCTGGGATGGAGGTATGATGCTTTCAGGTAAAAATATGTGTATCGTAAAAGGCCGCGGCGATGATCCATACCGAGCTGATGCCACACGAAACGCTATCTATCAGGAAGCGGTTGCCCTAACAATTCGCACTGCCGGCATAGAGCTTTCGGATGATCCGTTGAGGACACCTGTCAGCGGACTGCCTTCCGATGCATGGTCAGTTCCATACTTCAGGACACTGCAGGATACAGGATACAACACCGGTACAATCGCGTATAACGCCGATGCCACACGTGTAGAGGCCGCCAAGCTTATGTACGCACTGCTAAAGAAGAAGC
>JBBTWW010000119.1:0-4175 GCA_038062595.1 Patescibacteria group bacterium
TTTCTAAACTTTTTATGAAATCGCTATGAAAAATTTATGAAACAAAAATGAAGTGCACGCTATCGCTATGTCAAATGATAGAAGCTATTTATGCTCTTTTCTGTGCCAAAGGCTACGTTTTTTGTGCCACAGTCCGGACATTTATATACGTACTTTCTACCTATTTTTATGCCCTCAATAATCTTTTCACAATCTTTACAAAAAAAGACAATATGAACTTCCGACGATGTATCTGGTTGTACTGCTTCCTCGGTCATAGATCCATTCTTATTTTAAAACTACCACCTCCGGATGAAGACGAGGACTCCTGCTCCGCAGAGCTCTCCGCGTCGCTGTGTTCCATCGGCCTAGACGTGGTGATGCCACCATGTGCCGAGCGTTGCTCTCCAAAAGAAAAATTACGAGGTAGGCGGTCCTTGAGTGGAGAGACGCGCGATAGCTCACTGGCCGAAGCACGATCCTCTGTAGATGGTGACACCTGTGACTTCTCCGGCATGCTGACCAGAGGCTCCAGACGACCTATCGAGTCCTCCAGCTTCTGCTCCTGCTTATGAAAGGCATACCCGCCGTAAGACAGCAGTACAGAAGACAAAAATGCGATGATCAAGCCAAATCCCGGCTGTTTAAGAGTAATATTCAGACCAAACTCCGGGTGGAAGTAAACCGACGAAATAATAAACAGAAGAAATAAACTCTGCAGTCCGACGAATGTGTGATACACAGACTCCTTCACTGGAATCTTTGGTCTGCGGCGCTCCAGTACATGAGTGAGAAATAGCCATGACGAACCAAGACTCATGAGTAATATAATGATACCGGCAAAAGAACCCGGGCCGGTAATACCTAGAAAAAGAGCGCCAGACTGGTATGCGTCCACATCCGAGTACCACGGCATGAGGGTGGAAAGCGCAAGCAGTACGCCGCCTATACCAACCAGCTTGAGCCCAAAAGGCAGGTGGCCAAAACGCTGTTTTGCACGGTCTATAGACATGCTTAATAACTACACCTTTTGAAAAATCTTGTAAAGGTTTATTATGCCCCTCGCATGGCAAAAATCGGCATAGACTTCAGGTCCGCATGCACTTCCCGCAAAACCGGCAAGGGGTGGTACACCTATCGTATGGTGAAGGTTCTTTTGGAAGTTGATTTACAAAATGAATACCGCCTCTACGTCAACAGAGGAGATTTGCCGGAAGACTTTGCAATACCGGACGGAGCCGTTGCAAAAATCTGCGTGATAAATTCAAACCCGCTCCTGTGGCACTTCCGCGTGATAGCCGACTTGAAAAAAGAGTGTATAAAAACATTCTGGGCGCCGAGCAGTTTTATCATTCCCGCCTTCCTGCCAAACACGATCAACTCAATAATTACTATCCACGATCTTGTGGCGTTTTTATTTCCAAAAACACATCAGTTCAAAGCCACGGTCATGGAAAAACTTTTTCTAAAAAAAGCGCTCAACAAGACGTCCAAAGCAGTGTGCGTATCGGAAAATACGCGACGTGATCTCGTAAGGCTTTTTGACTTCCCAAAAGAAAAAACCAGTGTAATTCCACTAGCGCCAGCGATAGTCGAAAACTCTGGCGAAGCAGAATCAACAGAAATGACGAAACGCTTGCCACACATCGCGACTGGCAATTACATCCTGGCCGTCGGCACCGTAGAGCCTAGGAAAAACTTTGGAACCGCGATCGCGGCATTTCGCAAGCTGCGCACGCAACACCATGATCTTTCTCTTCTAATAGTCGGCGGCAAGGGGTGGAAAGAGCACATCGGTGAGGAAGATGGCGTTGCGTTGCTTGGCTATATAGCAGAGCCTGAATTATTCGCACTATACAAAAACGCACGCGCGCTGGTCTTCCCTTCTCTATACGAAGGATTTGGACTTCCGCCGCTTGAGGCTATGGCGCTGGGATGCCCGGTGGTGTGTTCAGATACATCATCTCTGCCGGAGGTCGTCGGCGATGCCGCCATTATGTGCGACCCGATGAACGTTGATGCTATTTTTAATGCACTCTCAAAAATCCTGACCGACGATGCACTACGGCACGAACTAATAGCAAAAGGGCACGCACAGGCCGCGAAATTTTCATGGAAAAAATCTGCTGAAGAGTTACGTGATATAATAAATGCTGTAGCATTATGAAAATGGAAAAAGACTTCAGAAAAGTTGGAATAATAGCAAAGCATGGCATCGCACCGCGTGCAGACAGCGTGCGCGTGATGGTTGATGAGTTGAAAAAGTATACCAAGGAGCTGGTGTATGACGAGTACACCGCACCGATTTTTCATGCGGGTAAGGGGCTGAGCAAGAGCGATATATTAAAAAAATGTGATCTCGTAGTCACCATCGGCGGCGACGGCACCCTGCTAAAGACCGCGCGCAAACTGCACAAAGGCAAAGACACGCCAATAGTAAGCGTACACATGGGCACACGTGGGTTCCTCACCGAGTGCATTCCATCTCAGTTTGCGCGCGTGATAAAAAGCATATTCAAAGGCGAGTACTGTGAGGATAGCCGCTCGCTTCTTCGCGTCACTGTTTATCGCAACAATCGCAAATACTTCACCTCACTGGCGCTAAATGACGCCGTGATCAATCAAGGCGGATTCTCACGTCTCATTCATCTTCGCGTGGAGGTGAACAAAAGAAAACTCACAACCTACATATCCGACGGACTCATAATTTCAACCCCAACCGGCTCCACCGGCCACGCGCTGGCCGCCTCCGGCCCGATCGTGCATCCGAAGCTGGAGGGCATAGTGCTCGTACCGATCTGTCCGATCAACTTAAGCGCCCGCCCGATTATAATCCCGAATAACCGTCAATTTACCGTGAAACTCGAGACAGAGTGGCGCGAACAGAAAAAACCGATCGTGCTGACCATAGACGGCCAACAGACCATCAACCTCAAGCTGGGTGACATCATCCGTGTGCGCAAATCCAGCCGCACTTTTACACTCCTCCGCGTCAAAGGCCACAACTACTACCGCATGCTCAGACACAAACTCGGCTGGAGCGACTAGGCCGCACGCGCGACTTCTTCCAGATCCAATCCACGATCCTTGAAGAGTTTCTTCACCAATGCCGCCTCACCGGCAGTGCAAAATGCGGTAGTAACTCCATTGAGCTGTAATTTGGCAAATTCTTTTACTCCAAAGTCATGTGCGGCACACACAGCGGCGAGATTATCATTCACATCCGCATTAAAAATTGCCTGATCGTCACTGCTTACGACAACTTTTACACCACGCCTCAATAGCTCATCGGTGCGCAGGTCGGCACTATCATTAATTAATCCACTACACAGATTTGAGTATGGACTGCGTTCAATACGTATACCTTTGCGAACAACCTCATCAAGAAGATCTTCATCATCCATGATAGGCAGTGCATGTCCTAGCCCGTCTGCACGCATATCCGACACGGCAACTCTCATGTTACGTATAGCTTGCTCCCGTGTTGGAGCCACCTCGCCGGCATGTATTGTTCGTCTCAATAGAGGATTATGAAAAGTTCCGGCGAAATCATCAACATACTCATCCGGAGGATACGCAATCTCGTTGCATGCCAGGTCAATTCCGGTAATCACATTACCGCTTCGACTAAAATCCATGGCTGTTTCTATTACTTCAGAAGTTGTATCCCTCCTGCCCTGTTCTCTTGCTTCTGTTTTTTCCTCACGCCCAACGCACAAAATCAATTTCGCAAGAATGCCTCCACTCTCTTTCATTGCCTGACGCACTCCATCAACTGCGGCATCAACCACATTTGGTATAGTCAAGCCTTCCACCGTCGAATAACGTGGGGCAAATCGTCCTTCTAGATATACAACTCCCCTACTTGCCGCATCGAGCACAAAGTGACGCACGACATCACGAATAGTATCCGGTGTCTGCATTAGGGATAGCGTAACTCCGAAGCGATTTAAGAAAAGATCGAACTCTGCACCATTGGTAAGATTATAAGAATGTGGTCTTCCATCGTCTGTCCCGAAAAACCTTCGCGTATCATCAAGCGAAGCAAGAAACCTGCCATCACGTTCTCTTCCTACATGAAGTCTTACACTATTCCTTTGAGCAATATTCCAAATATCTTCCGGAAAAACTGCCCCGTCGATATGGCTATGCACCTCAACTTTTGGCAATGATGCTATACGCTCACGTGTAAGACC
>JBBTWW010000120.1:0-13553 GCA_038062595.1 Patescibacteria group bacterium
TGTCCGGAAAGCTTGCCGTAGTCTTTGCTCTTTTTAACTTCAAAATAAATACCGTCGTCGGTCTCGTACGCGACTCCTTTTTCCATAAGCTTTTCAATGAGAGCAACCATCTGCGGTATGTACTCCGTCGCCCTCGGCTGGCGATCCGGCGGGAGCACTCCCAGCGCACCATAATCTTTCTCATACTCTGGAATAATCTTTGCCGCCAGCTCGACCTCCGTGATGCCTTCTTCTTTTGCGCGCTTGATCATTTTGTCGTCCACGTCGGTGTAGTTGCTGACGTATGTCACCTCCAGCCCTTTGTACCGCAGATAACGGCGGACGATATCAAAACTCACCGCAGAACGCGCGTGTCCGATGTGGCCAACATCGTAAACAGTCGGCCCACAGACGTACATACCGACCTTTCCAGAGGAATTGAACTCTTCTTTCTTTCCTGTAAGGGTGTTTTCTATTTTCATATAAATAGAGACAAAAGAAGCTTGTGTATAATATTGAGTACTATCAACGCTATGAGAGGCGATAAATCTATCATGCCAAGTCGCGGTGTCACTCTGCGCGCCAGGCGAAGCACCGGCTCGGTAGCCTCACGTATGATACTAAAAATCCCACCATCCATGCTAAATCGTAACCAGGAAAACACGACTCGCACGAAGATGGCAAATATCAGCAGTGAGAAAAATATATCTATGAATACAGGTAAAAAATCGCGCATAAAGTATGCTACGGTGATTGTATCACAACTACCTCTTTCTTCGTAAAGCGCCGAACAGTCCGGTGGCGCCAAGCGGTATCAAAAGGCCGAGTAGGCCAGGACCGTCCTGTGGCAAAGAGGTTGCCGGTTGCGAACGTGTAGAGTCGGCAAAGCTTAATGATCCGCCCTGTCCATTTGGTACAGAGCCTACTGTACCACTGCGTTGATCGCCCTCATTACCCTCGTCATCGACTCCAACGATTTGGAAAAAATACTCAACTCCATTTTGCAAACTTGGTACGTACCACTCGGTTGATGGGTCTGCGGTATAAGCGACCAGACTTAAGTCACTGCGATCTATGCCGTAATAAATCTTGTAAAAAGCCACGCCTGTATCATCTATGGCAGGATCCCATGTGAGAGTTACCGTGCCGTTTCCAGCTCTCGCCTGTACGCCTGTCACGCGCGACGGCACGTGGAATGTGACGCCTGAGGTGATGTCGCGCAGGCTCTCGTCAACGACTAGAGTGGCGGCCTCGGAAAAAGAACCGTCATTGCCCTGTGCGTCTGTAAGTATGATATCTATTGGATAACTGCCGCTAGATGCCGGAGCCGTTATGGAAGTGCGAAACTTCGTCTCGCCGGAGTCATCATCGCGGTATAGCTGTACCACAGTATCGGCAACTATTAGAGACATATTCTGGACATCGGAGTCCACTGTGACAGAGATCTCTACGTCCCCACCGGGGGCTGCAGGATTTGGAGTGATCTCAACGTCGTGGATAGCGGTGGCTCTCGTGTCGAGCGTGATGACAACCTCGCTTGAAATAAATCCCTGACTTTTTGCAAAAAACACATGCTCACCGTCAGAGAGTCTGCCGGTAGTGTATGAAAATATACCGCTTGCGTTTGCAGTTACGGTACTTAATTTCCTGCCGTTGTCATAAATCTCAACTTCAGAATTTGGCGTAGCCCGGCCCTGTACATCCATCACGCTGGTTCCATAACTCCCTTCGGTTGGTTTTGTAATTACCACATCTTCTGCATCGACTGCACTCCCGTGGAGCTGTTCCACACTCACGGTGGTACTGCCCTCTACAGTTTCATCCGCCACATCTGCGACACTGAGCTCCTGTGTACCGACGGTCTTGAACGTAAGCCCGAGATCAAAAGAGTGCTGACCCAGGTCGTCCGGTTGAAAAGTATAATCGTCCGGCAGGACCGCGTTGGTGTCGGTAGATGAGAATGTGACAGTTCCTGTATAACTCGTATCGATGCCGCCTGCGGCGGTCTTTGCTATTACTTCAAAACTCGTCGTTGTATTTGTCGTAACCGGCTCATCCAGTCCATCAATTTCAAATGATTCCGTCGTGCTCTCTTGAGCAGTGGTATTAAGAGCAAGAAATGAAGATGCCATGAATGTATCATCACCTCCGAGGCCGAGAGTCGCACGTTTTACCGCGGTGAGTGAAAGCTTATTTTGGAAAACCTCATTGCTCGCGGAGTCCAACGCCGTGAGGGTGATAGCTCCTGTTTTGGTTGAACGCACAACGTAGGTGGCATTGCCATTGGCATCCGTCATGCCGGCACGAAGAGCGCTTACCGTGTCCTCAGGTCTATTTGAAACCACCGCTATGCTGCGATTTTGTATTGGATTTCCAAAACTATCCACAACGAGTACGGTTATCTCTGCGGCAGATACGCCATCGGCAAGAAATGTTTTTTTCTGTGCGTACATGCGTGACATCCGCATATCCGGATCATCCGGATAGACCACAAAACTACCTACAGCACCGAGTATGCGTTTTTCAGAGTTCAAAATCGATACAGTGTAAGTTCCTGCACGACGTGTGTATGTGTCAGCGAGCTCTATCGTCGCCTTGCCATCACGTGAAGCTTTTGTTTCAAAGAGCTGATACTCCGAGCTCTCGTGTTTTACAGCAAAGTACACAGTCTCGCCTGATTGAAGGCCGGAGCCTTTTACAAAAGTACCAAGCCCGGCAATCGTATCCATACCGGTGACGGAGGTAGTAGCACTCGCCACCGCTATCGATGGGAGCATTACGACCACAAGTGCCGCAACTATTAGACCTGCAAAAAACCTTCTCATTCGATGTTTGTTTTAATTTTTAATCTTTATATGATACCCTTTTTACAGGTTGCAGTCAAAGCACATAGACATCGAATACCACGCCAAGCCTAATCAATACAATACATATCATTATGTCAAAGAACAAACTCACCGTACTGCGCAGGAAAGTAGACGCCGTTGACGAAAAAATAGTCAACCTCCTTTCAAAACGTTTTTTTGTGACTTCTGAGATCCAGGAGCACAAGAGAGAGAGGAATATGAGGATAGAGCAGAAGAAAAGGGAAGTTGATCACCTCAAAAACCTGCGCAAACTGGCGCAAAAGCTCTCAATACCACCGGATATGGTAGTAAAAATCTTCAAGGTTATCTTTAGATTTGCCAAAAAGTAGGTACTTGTCGAAACAGGTATTTTCTGGTAATATACTAAGATAGTTAAAGCAAAAATTATGGAGGTTCAACCTAACAGTAACAGCGAGAAACCGACCAGGATAACGATCATATTTCCGACGAATGCGTATTTCATGTCCGGCATACGTGATTTTACGCTCACGATGATAAAAAACATGACGCAGTTTTCCGATCAGTGGGCGTATCGATTTCAGTCCGTTGTAGACGAGCTCTGTAACAATGCGATCGAACATGGATCCGCTTCAGGACAAGAAGTTAAGATAAGTTTTCTTAGCATACCGGGTAAGTATATTGAGATTATCGTAGAAGACAGTGGCACCGGAAAAAGCAAGTTGAAGGCAAACGACATCATAAATCTTGTTGCTCAGCGCAAGCAGCCGGGGTATGCTTTTACCGAGTTACGCGGAAGAGGATTACCAAAAATCGTAGGCGAGTGGACAGACGAGATGGAGTTTATCGACCGGCCGGAGGGCGGACTCAGCGTACGTGTGAGAAAAGTACTACGTCCGGAGGACGCGAAAAAAATAAATGCACTCGTACAAGACCCTACGCACTTGGTGCTTGCGTAAAATAAGCTACTTACCGTTCACTTAACCCTCATACTCAAAATGGCAGAAGCAACAATTACAATAGAGGATATCTCATCGAGTAATCCCGACAGGCACATCAAGATTTTAAAATTTGTCGGCCAGCTCGACGAGAGTAACGTAGACGAAAAGGCAAAGGGTATCTACGACATCATACAGGCGATACCACAGGGTCTTTTTCTCATTTTTGACTTCAATGGACTCGAGTACATGAACAGCAAATCAATCGGATACCTCACCGACTGGTACACGAAACTCTCAGAGAGAAAAGGCGGCATCGTAGTCGCGGGTGCCAAACCAAATATCCTCGATATTTTACAAGTCGTTGGCTTAACACAGCTTATCAAGTGCATCGCCACTGTCGAGGAAGCCAAGATTGAGGTCATGAAGTAACCCAAAACGTCTCATGCCGACATGGGCAATAATCACACTCGCCGTTCTCTTGGCGCTTTTGCCGGTTGTTGCGTGGTACCGTATCTTGCTTCGCGAGGAGGCGGTGACAAAGCGGGTTCTTTTTTGGATCTTTGTCGGCGGCTCCCTCTCGGTGGTCCCAATTTTCTTCATACAGTTTCTCTGGGGAAAATTCCCGAGGTTCAACCCATTCCTGCTTATCGAATCATCGGTGACAAATGTCGCCGAGGCCGCAATCCTCACATTCATAGTGGTTGGAGTGATGGAGGAAGTGGTAAAGCACCTGGTCGTGCGTTATACGGACAGTAGACACCCGGAGTACATAGAGACACTCCGACATGCCCTGGTCTTCAGTATCGTATCCGCACTTGGTTTTGCATTTGCCGAAAACATATTCTACTTCCGACAGATATATATAGTATATGGGGTTGGCGACCTGGTCACTTCGTTCATATTCAGATCCATCTTTACGGCGATGGGACACATGACTTTTTCTGCTGTATTTGGCTACTATTTCGGCATTGCAAAGTTCGCAGAGTCGATCACAGAGCACGCGAAATGGAGTGGTAAATCCATGCCGATCACACGGATGTTTGGAAAAATCTTTGGCTGGAAGACATATGAAGTCTATAGACAACGCAAGATCTTGGAAGGTCTCTTTCTCGCCATGGGACTACACGCGATATTTAACTTTTTGCTAGAGATGGGGCAGGTCCTGCCGGTCATTTTGCTAATACTCGCCAGCGCGACATTTGTGTACTACCTCATCAAACACACAACAGGGAACCTTCTTTTTAGCTTTACTGCACGTCGGGAGTCTACCATGGCGACTCGCGACGAGGATGTGGTGATCGAGCTCCTAGGAATGTGGAGTAATGAAGGGCGTCTCAAGGAAGTAATAGACATATGCGACCGTCTACTCCTGCGCGATCCCGATAACAATGTGGTAAAAATTTTCAAGGCAAAGGCACAAGACAATCAAAAACTACGCGCGGCGTATGAAAAGCTGAAAGAAGTTTTCAAAAAAACCGATATTACGACTGGGACACAATCTGTAGCTGGAATTAAAACATCTCAAGGGAGCGCTATAAAAGCCGATGATGAAAAGATAATAGCCGAGGTCATGCAAACCTGGTACAAGGATGAAAAGTACTCGCAGGTGATCGACGTGGCAAAGAGGCTACTCGAGAAAAATCCAAACAGCTCCGGTGCAAAAGTCATTTTGGAAAAAGCCTTTAGCAAACAAAAAGCCGAGGAGCTCTTCTCTTCCCTAAAGAAACTTTTCGAGTAGCAACCTTGTGACTGCGCCGACAGAGTTGACCAAATGCCGTATAACGCGGTATTTTTATACCATGCGGAAACCGCGTGTCGCACTTGTTGCGGACTGGCTGACAAATAGGGGAGGAGCAGAACGCGTGATTCTGGCGCTACGCGATATTTTTCCGCATGCGCCGGTATATACCAGTGTGTACAATCCAGATCGACTGCCGGGATTTGAAAACTGCACTGTAGTAACGTCTTTTATACAGAAATTACCATTCGCAAAGACAAAACACTTCATCTACCTGCCGCTCATGCCATATGCATTTGAGCAGTTTGATTTTAGTAACTTTGACATCGTTATATCCAGTGCACACTCGGCGGCAAAGGGCATCATCACAAAGCCGCGTACACTACATATATCGTACTGCCACTCACCGATGAGGTACTGCTGGGACAACAGTCATGAGTACGTAGAGCAGTATGGTATTCCAAGCCTGCTTCGCCGTCCTGCAGAACGTCTACTTAGCAGACTGCGTGTGTGGGATCGTGTGGCGGCCGACCGCGTAGATTTTTTTATCGCAAACTCAAAGTATATAAAGAAACGCATACAGAAGTACTACAGGAGAGACTCTACCGTGATCTACCCCCCGGTGGACACATCATTTTTTGGAGGCAAGCCACAGACATCGGAGTACTACCTCGCGGTCGGCCGCCTTACACCTTACAAGAAGTTTGATCTTATTATAGAGGTGTTTAATGAGCTCAAGTGGCCACTGGTTATAGTAGGAGATGGCAAGGATATGAACAGTCTAAAGAAAAAGGCCGGACCTACCATAAGATTCCTTGGCAATATAAGTGACGAGGAGTTGCGTGATGTATATATGAAGGCAAAAGCACTGGTATTCCCACAGGTTGAAGACTTTGGTATCGCTCCTGTAGAGGCCATGAGCGCTGGTAAACCTGTTATCGCCTACGCTGAAGGTGGAGCCTTGGAAACTATAAATCCCGGTCTTTCAGGCCTATTTTTCGAGGAACAGAAGCCTGAGTCCTTGAAAAAAGCTCTCCTGGAGTTCGAAGCCATGAGGTGGACCCCATCTGATGTCAGGAAGCACGCCGGACAGTTTGACAAGAAGCTGTTTCAGGAGCAAATTCTACAATTCGTAGAGGAAAAATGGGGTATCTGGAGCAGAGAAATGGCTTAAATTAGGGATATTTAAATGATATTGACAAAAGTAGCTTTTACTAATATAATTGCTTCCTTTTGTGTAAATATTAACATATTTTGTTTCTATGTCATATCTCAAGAGCATCTCATTTACGGCTTTACTTACGATAGCTTTAAACCTCGTTGCGGCGCCTCTGACGGCGTCTGCCGAAGTTGGATTTGTGGACGGAGCGGTACTAATGAGATCGCAACGTAACCAAACCTTCTCGCAAGGGCAGGGGAGTTTTGGTCTCGAGATTGAGATTGTAAAAAGTTTTGCCGACAGAAATCGTAGTGAACTTGCAAAAGTATACGACGTGACGTTAGAGGTAAAAACCGTAGTAACTGCATCACGCTGTCTCGACAATGGACTTGGTGGAACTATCGTACGTAACCTTCTCCGCGGAGAGGATGATTTTGTAGAAGGCAGATATAGCTCTTCACAAAACGCCGGCCTCGGCTGGGATGGAAGAAACACCAGCGGTCAAGTAGTTGCAACTGGAACGTACTGCTACATCCTCCGCGCGCGCAATAGTTCAGGGGACGTAATAATGCCAAGTCCAAACTCATACGCAACGCACTCAGGGCTTATTACAATCACAGCACCTCAAAACAGCGGCTCCGGAACGAATACCGGTTCTAACACTGGATCTAATACGGGTTCGAACACCGGCTCTAATACCGGAAACAATACCAACGGTAGCCAGACGCCAGCTGTCACAGCAGAGCCTATCACTACTTCGATTCACCCAACTCCAATCGATGTAACACGCAACGATATCGCAAATATCGGCTATACGGTTACTGGAGGTAATACCGTAAGCGTATCGACCGACATAGTTCATGAGTCAGGAACTTTTATAAAAGATCTCCCATTCCAATGGAACCGCGCACAGGGCGATACGGTAAGCATGACATGGGATGGAACGTGCCGAAGTTCCACAAACTCTTACTGCCAGGCGCGAAATGGAAAAGTTGCAGACGGCAGGTATCTCGTACAATTTTTCGTGGAAGGCTACAGGAATAATCCTATAGTCCGCTACATCGAGGTGCGTCAGCAAGCAACTCCTGCGCCTACTCCAGCGGCCGCATTTATCGTTGGCACGCCTCATGCAACACCAAATCCAACTACAGAAGGTGCCGGCACGGTGATATTCTTTGAGACTGGCAAGGCTACGCAAAATCTAAAAGTCGAGATATTCAACGCATCATCTCGTATGACCGTTTTTGAAAGTTCGCCATCAAGCGCCAACCGTTTTTCAGCGCCGTGGAATGGCTTTTATCGTGATATCTCAGGCAGAGATATTCTCGCAACAGCTGGGACACACAGCTTTAGCATCAGTGCCAATGGCGAGCGCACTGTATTTGGAACATTTGAGATACGGAGATCTTCAGGCTCAGGCAGTGGCACTACGCCACTACCACCATCAAGCCAATTTATACTCGACCATCTCGCGATACCCGACTCTCTTAGAGCTGGTGAGTCTACTAGAGTTGAGTTCTCAACAGGCAAAGACGTACGAAATCTTCGTGTGATCGTCTTCCCTGCACACGAAAGTACTACCAACCCTCAGAGATATGAGGAGATCCTCAATGTGTCGTTTGCATCACGCGATCGCTACGCACCACGCTGGAATACCTCCAGTCTACTTACTACACCTGGATTCTATCGCTACAAGATCATGGCAGATGGAGAACAGGCTGTGTTCAGCGTTCGTGACATAGTGGTTCAGCCTAGCGGTGGAACCGGCAGTACTCAATTCGCAGTTACCGATCTCAGTCAGAGCGGACAGCAAATCAGCTTTTCAAATGGAGAGCGCGCACGTATCGCATTCCGCGTCAATCGTGACTCAAATGTAGATGTAACCATAAGTAAAAACGGACAGGAGATACGCCGCGTGCTTCGTTCAAATACGGATTTTGAAAACGTAGCCGCCGACAGTCTCACAACAGTAGAGTGGGACGGCGAGAGCACTTCAGCCGCACGACGCCTTACCGGCACAGGTGATGACGGTACGTATGACTATACTATTCGCGCACTAGATCCACGCACTGGAGAGACTCGCACTGCAAGCGGACTCATATTAGTACGCAACTCATCTTCCGGTGGCAGCGGCAGTGTAGATATTTCAAATCTCTTTGCACGCGACTTTGACCTCGAGCTGGATAACGGCACTACTATAGAATATCGCCTCAACAGAGACGCCCGTGTCACCATGGAGATCAGCCTCATAGATAACAACGGCAACGCCTCTCTGGTACGCCGTATGCCCGAAGCATCACGCGTTAGCGGCTCCAATCAGGAGTCCTGGAATGGACGCAACGACTCTAATAATCGTGTCGCAGCCGGCCGCTACCGCATCACCGCAATCGCGCGTGACAGCTTAAGCGGTACAGAGGATCGCGAAAACATTACGATTACTTTAAACGAACGCAGTATCGGCGGAGACTTTATCTACTACCTCTCGGTTGAGCCTTCAATATTCAACCCGGAGAATGGCGAAAGTACAAGAATACGTTTTAATACACGATCGGTCAGTACTCAGCGTCCTATGGTGGAAATATACACACCCGGCGGTACATTTGTACGCGAGATCTCCACGCTGGACGTAGGAAGCGTATACGACGCTACATGGAACGGCAGAGACCGTGACGGTTCCTATGTAGCAGAAGGCCTGTACCGCATACGCGTATCGGCATACAACAGCGGCGTCAATTACACCCGAGAAGCTGAGGTACGTGTAATACGAGGCTCTACAAACCTCCTGCTTTCAGGAGTCGAGGCAATACCTTCATTCTTTAATCCAGCGCGAGGGGAGTCTACCCAGATCTCATTTACCCTTAGCGGTAATAACGCACCGACAGCGAGCACAGAAGTAGCCATACTCCAGGGCGGTAATAACGGCAGTGTAGTGAGATACCTCACGCCTAGCGTGATTACTACGAACCCACGCACCTATCGCGTCAGCTGGGATGGTAGAAATACAAATGGATCTACGGTCTCCAATGACACATATACTGTGCGTGTAAGCGCTTGGACAAATAGCTCACTGAAGACCACCCAGTATGGCTATGTGCGTGCGACATCTGACACTGTAATCTCCGGAACATACTGCGCCGGATTTACCGACGTGCCTAGAGATCACGCTCTCTGTCCTGCGATCAAGTTTGTAGTTGAACGCGGTATCTTTCTTGGAGACGCTGGTAGAAACACACTACGTCTAGCTGAAAACATGACCCGCGCCGATACATCAGCCGTATTGAAGCGCGCATTCGGTTTCTCCCTTGATTCATACAGCCAGAGTGGTGATGGCAGTCTCGGCTTCAGCGATCTGACTGATACGACCAGCGAGTGGTTCATGCCATACATCAAGACGTTCGTCTCCCGTGAAATTCTATTCGGTTATCCGAACAGGACTATGCGCCCATTACGTATCATTGGACGAGCTGAGCTCTACCGCGTATTCGTACGTGCTGCATTCCGCGGACCGATGGTAAGGGCAAACTTCACAGTAAGCACATCAGTTCCAAACCCTCCATTTTCAGACACACCGCTATACGATGAGTCAGAGTGGTACCTCCGCTACGCACGATTCGCAAAGACGAACTCACTCGTATCCGGTAATCTCTTCCGACCGGCACAGGGCATAACTCGCGGTGAGGTCATCAGACTCATCTACGACACGCATACAAAAGGCCTCGTCACATACAACCTTCCAATCGTACAGACGGTCGCGTCAAATTAGAGCAAGCAAAGATCATACATAACACAAAAAGAGTCCGTCTAAACCGCGGGCTCTTTTATTTTTCCCGTTCTGCATAGTCTTTCACGAATATCGCCACTGTCGTCGTTACCGGCACCGCAAGTATGATTCCCAGAATCCCAAAGAATTTGAATCCGACCAGTACACCGAAGATTACAAATATGGGACTTAATCCCACCGCTTTTCTCATAATCAACGGAATCAGAATGTTACCCTCAATCTGCTGTAGGAGGATAAATAGAATTGTTACCCATATGACCATGACTGGATCCTGATTTAGCACGATAAGTGTCGCCGCCGTCCATGTGAGAAAAGGACCGATCACCGGTAGGAACTCAGCGATACCTGCAAATAAGCCAAGTGTAAGAGTAAACTCTATAGGCTCTGTAAGCAGTCCAATTATAAAAAGTCCGATATACGTGAGCAGAGCCATGGAAAAGGCGAGCGTGAGCTGACCACGAAGCCAGTTACCTATTTTTGTCTTGATCGCACTGTTCTTTTCCATTATGTACTCGGCGTAGCGTGCTGGAAAGAGTGAGAGTATGAATTTATTTATTGCCGTCTCGTCCACGATCATCAGGAATGTTAATACCAATACGAGAGTCGCATTGAGAAATCCGTTAAATACAACGACCAGCGTGCTTACGAGACTGCCGGCAACATCGCTCAAGTTCTGTGCGAAACGGAGAAGTATCTCTTTGTAGTTTTCTAGTTGTGAGATATCGACTCCCTGAAAAAGCTCCTTCATCGTAGGGCGCAGACCCTCCAGGAACGATGGCAAAGAGATGCTCCCATTGATTACATTCTTAATCAGATCCTGTACACGCACAGCCAGCTGTCCGATCTCACCGGCGAGAAGTGGAATGAGTTGGGAGATGAAGATGCCGAGTACCGATAGAACTATGGAATACACAATTAACACGCCGATAGCACGCGGTATGCGCCTACGCTGTAACGCGTCCACGAGTGGATCAAATGCCGCCGATAGAAGCAGTGATATGAAAAATATCAGAAGTATGTCACTGATGAAGTCCAGGAACTTTACAGCTCCGAGAAGTACCAATATGACCAGCACTACCTTTGCTACCGTAGCCGCGGACACGTCCAGCGCCACATGCTGAACATGATCCTTCTTCTTTATAGCATGTGCTTTTTCCTCCATTTCCTTCATCTCGAGGAGCTCCCTCTTATGAGCGCTCTCAGAGAGCTCTTTTACCTTGCCGCGTAGTTTTTTGATATGACTCTTGGCGGACTGGATAATATTGCGGAGTGCCATGGTGTTTTATTGGGTTACTTGGTACTGTACTACATTTACTATAATCCACGCGGAGAGCGCAACGACCAGTCCAATAATGGCGTAGGTCAGGGTTTTCTTACCTGATTCTTTGTCGTCCGTGAGCCCGCCGAGCACGTAGTTATACCCGCCTATTACTATAAAAAGCATGGATATGGCACCGGCGATAGCAATGAGAAATGAGATCAGCCGGGTCACAAAAAATGGAACCAGCCAGAGCTTGATTCTGCCGGTCTTGATGGCACAACCGAGTACTTGCTCCTGATCTGTCTTTAACAGATCAAGTTGATCACTTCTCGAAAGCGAATAAAATGCCTCCATATAATCCGGGCAGCTCTCTACTTCGCCTGGTACTGCAGGCAATATCCCGCCTTGCTGCGCCAGTACAACCATAGGCACCAGCGAGGATAAAACTACGCTGAGAAGTAAAGTTATTGGAAAAAACTTTTTCATATCTTTAAGTCACTTTACTCTGAAGATTACTCAAAAAGCAACCTGCCGATGCGTACCATGGTGGCGCCTTCTTCAATGGCAACTTCAAAATCATCGCTCATTCCCATAGACAGGTGCTGAAGATTTACGTGCTCTATATAATTCGCCGTGACGCGGTCCGGTGGAAATATCTCACGAAGATCGTCAAAAATCTTTTTCATTTTCGTAAAAAACGGGCGGCGCGCCTCTATGTCCGGCGTGTGCTCAACTATCGTCATCAGTCCCTCGACTACAACCGAGCCCTCGCATAAAACCTCATGTGCATTTCTAAAGAACTCAAAGATCGCATCCGGCATAACCCCGGTTTTTGCCGGATCTTTTGACGCGTTAATCTGTATAAACACGCGCATTTTTTTACCAATTTTAAAAGCCTCATGACTGACAATCTCCAAAAGCTTCAAGCTGTCTATGGACTGTATGACGTCAAACAAACCAACCGCCTCGCGAACCTTGTTTGACTGCAGTCTACCGATCATGTGCAGCTCGATATCAGTACGGTTTTTCAGGTTTTCGAACTTCTCCCGCGCCTCCTGAACTCGGTTTTCTCCAAATACCCGCACCCCAAGACTGACCAGATTCATCACGTCATCAACAGATCGGCCCTTGGTAACGGCGACAAGCGCCACTCTAGCTCCTACTTTCTCCTGGATTTTCTTGAGGTTTTCGGCCATCATGTACCCACATCCTAGCAAAGAAAAACCTTAAATGTCAGACATACCAATTATAGCCATAGTAGGGCGCCCGAATGTAGGCAAATCGACGCTCTTTAACCGGATCATCGGTACCCGCTACGCGATCACCTCGCCGATACCCGGTACCACTCGCGACCGCATCACCTACACCACGAAGATGGGCCCGTACTTCTCGGTGCTCGTCGATACGGGCGGACTGGAGTTTGATAAAAAAACGGACATAGAGGAGGACGTCCAGACCCAGGCAAAGATCGCGATATCGGAAGCGGACCTCATCTACTTCGTCGTAGACGCATCGGCGGAGCTGACATCCACCGACTTTGACGCGGCGGCTCTGTTACGCAAGACCAAAAAATCCGTATTTCTGGTAGCAAACAAGTGCGACAAGAAAAATGTGCAGGACAATATGGCAAATCTCTATGAACTTGGCTTCGGTGATTTTTTTGAAGTCTCCGCAATACAGGACCAGGGAATAGAAAATCTGCAGAGCAAAACAGCCGCCGCGCTAAAGAAACAAAAATACATACCTTTCCGCGAGAAGCGCGACAAATCATCTATAGCGCTGTGTTTTCTCGGACGTCCAAATGTCGGCAAGTCATCGCTGGTAAATGCACTGCTTGGCGAGGAGCGCGTTATCGTCTCCAGCATACCA
>JBBTWW010000121.1:0-2737 GCA_038062595.1 Patescibacteria group bacterium
GCCACTCGCCGTAAAGCTAAAACAGAGAGGAGATATCTCCACAGTGGTTGCTGTAGAAGTACTGATACCGGCCCAGGGCGGAATTAATTACCTCTTCATCTTCCTCGTCATCATCTTCATCACCACCTGAGAAGATTTGTTGTGAATACAGCTTTCCATTGGCACGGCGCAGATGAACCTCTTTGTTTGGAAAACGAATCTCTGCCAACGGATCGTAGCCAAGCTGATCGTAGACGTACCAGGTGGGTTTCACAGGCTTGAATGACTCCAGCTTTTCTCTCTTTTCTTCTTTCTGCTTCTTCATCTCTTTGTGCTCATTGTCTTTTTTCTCTTTCTTTTCCTTATCTTTTTCGTCCTTATCATCTTTTTCCTTCTTTTCCTTGTCGCCATGTTCTTCATTTTCTAGTTTTTGTTGACCAGGAGCATTATCGCTATTGCCGCGTGACGAATCTTCACTATGTCCTGGAGCGTTTCCAGAGTTACCAGGCGCATTATCGGAGTTGCCACCCTTTGCCGCGATCAAAATAGAACTTTCGATGAGTGATGTATTGTTGCCATTTTGTTTGATGCCTGCTGTTTGTACGCGGCGACCCAGACCGTCATAGAGATATGCCGTTACCGCGGATTTGTTCGGTTTTGTAAACGCTTCAACGGCGCTCAAACGATTTTCAGAATCATAGAGATACTCAAAACGCTCGTCTGTTCCCTTACGCTGTTTGAGCGTACGGTTGCCGTTGAAATCATATGCGTAAGTAAATAGGGAGTCGGCCAAAAGCTGATTTGCCGCATTGTATTCATAGGTAATTGTTTCAGTATCATTGGAGTCAAATCTGCCTTTGCCTTTTTCAATCAAGTCAAAATTCCTGTTGTTGGTCTGGCTGAGACGGTTGCCGACGGGATCGTAGGTGTATGAAGAAACTTTTCCGTCGGTATCGGATACGCCGGTCAACCGAGAGAGGCTGTCATAGGCGTATGTAATCGTATTGGTCGCGGATTCCACAGGACCCCTTTCGCGTTTTTTGCTGTAATCGCGCTTTTCTTCGATGATATTATCAATTGAATCATACTTGAATTTATACGTTTCAAAAGACGTTCCGCGCGCAGAGTTTACTTTTTCAACGAGTCTGTCCGCGGCATCATATTGATACGTTACCCGACTGTTATTCGGATAAATTTCCTCAACCAGATTATTGGTGTTATCGTATTTGAATTTTGCCGTGAGATTCTGCCAGTCCGTGGCGGATATCATGCGATCATCACGGTCATAACCGTATGTAAGGGGTTTCCCGTTCGGGTAAATGACTTTGGTGCGATTATCATTCGCATCATATTCAAAACCAAGCTGGTATCCCTTCGCGTCTTTCTGGTTGGTTAACCTGCCGGCCGCATCGTAAGTGAACGCTGAGGCTCCATTTGGATCGAGCATCGAGGTTAAATTGCCGGAAGGATCATAACTATACGAAATATTTTTCGAAGGATCCGGATATATTGCTGTCGTCAAACGGCCATTCTCATCATAGGTATATCCAGTGGTGTCTCCATTCGCGTCAATGCGGGAAATGACATTGCCGACAGGATCATACTCATAGCTCCACACGTTTTCCAATGGATTTTGTTCTTTTAACAATCTGTTCAAGGCATCGTATTCAAATGAAGTGATTTTGTCATTTGCGTCGGTTTGAGAGAGCAGGTTTGAAACAGGATCATAGGAATATTGTGTTTCTCCACTCCGTGCGTCGGTTACTTTTGTGAGACGATCAAGGCTGTCATAGCTGTATCGCGTGCTGTTATTTGCGGCATCGATATCGGAGATCAGTCGGCCGGCCAAGTCATATGTATATTGCGTAGCGTGGCCAAGCGGATCAGTTGCTCTTAACAGATTATTGTCCGCATCATAGGTAAATTGGGTGCGATTGGCTTTGCCATCCACATACTCTGTCATGTTGCCGAGCGCGTCATACACAAATCTTTCTTCGATTCCTTCGGCGGAAAGCGTCCGGTCAAGCCGATTTAGCGCATCATAATTGTATGTGGTGCTGTTGCCGCGCGGATCGGTCTGCGTGAGAAGATTACCGTCCGCGTCGTACGCAAACTGCGTCGCGTGGCCGAGCGGATCAGTGGAGCGCGTCAGACGGTTATTATGATCATAGGCAAATTGTTCGATTGCGCTGTTTTCATTTTTTGTCTGCAAGAGATTGCCATTGGCATCATACTGCCACTCAAACACATCGTTTTTCGCGTTAAACAGTTTGAGGAGGTGGCTGTTTGCATCGTACTCAAAGCGAGCCGCGTGGCCATTCGCGTCAGTGATTTTTTTCAACAGATTGCGTGGATCATATTCATAATTCGTGACATTGCCCAGTGCGTCGGTTAGATTCAGCAGATTATTATTACCGTCATATTGATAACGAGTCGCATTGCCGTTCTGATCTACACTACGGACAAGGTTGCCGATAGCGTCATATTCAAAACGTGTCACGCCTGTTGCCGCGTCCTCGGTTTTTACCAACTGATTTAGTGAATTGAACTCATATTTGGTCTCTCTGTTGAGCGGATCGCGTACGCGGATGAGATTGCCGACAGGATCGTAATTATATGAAATATTGCCGCCAAGCGGACTGGTTTCCGAAGAGATGCGGGAAAGCGCATCATAGGTAAATAGGCGCGTATTAGCCTTGAAATCCGTGATCTTCGTGACGCGATCCGAGGTGTAGCCGTCGCGGACGTGATCGGCATG
>JBBTWW010000121.1:2747-6509 GCA_038062595.1 Patescibacteria group bacterium
CAGATCACGATCAAATGTCATTGAAACCCCAAGCGCGTTTTCAATCCGCACAAGGGCATTCGTGGAGTTGTAGAAAAATTTCGTAACACCGCTGTTCGGATTCGTCACCTTTGTCACATTGTCAGCGCCGTCATATTCATAACGAATTACGCCACCTTCCGGTAGCGTCGTAGCAACGCGGCGACCGGCAATATCATATTCATGGCGCGTTACATTACCGTTTGCGTCCGTCTCGCGGATCAGATTCTGGTCAGCGTCGTATGATAAACGCGTTGAATTGCCGGCATAATCGGTGCGTTCTGTCAGAAGATCAGAGGAATCATATGTAAATGAGCCGCTATTTCCGGCTTCATCGGTCTCACCAATAAGATTTCCGTTGTTGTCATATGCAAAACGCATAACGCTTCCGCGCGGATCGGTCATGGAGACACGATTTGACTCGGCATCATATGCAATTGCGACAGCGTTATTATTTGCATCGGTCACCCTTGTTGCGCGACCTACGCTATCATAGACGAATTGAGTATCTTTGGCCTGGGGATTCCGCGCGTTGATCATATTTCCGGCTGAGTCATAGGTGAATCGCATTGCATGACTCAATTGGTCACTAATTGTTTCCGGAAGGCCGCGCGAGCTGTTTGTGAGAGTGACGGCATTACCAAGCTGGTCAGTCTTACCCGTCACATTGCCGTGAGCGTCATATGTAAAACGCACAGTGCCGGTAAGATCCGTGATCGTAGTCGGTTTATTAAACGAATTGTAGGTAATAGTCTGTGTGTAGCCATTCGGTTTTTCTATACGCGTCACATTGCCGTGAGCGTCATATGTGAATCGTGTCGTATTGCCGTTTCGATCTTTATAAGAGGCCAAATTATCTCGCGCATCATAGGAATACTCCTCATTACCACTCAGCTGGTCCGCCATCTGCACCAATCGTTTATCTTCGTCATGGACATAGGTAAGCACACCGCCGCGCTCATCAGTCTGCACCGTGCGATCATCTTGATAATCAAAAACATTCGCGCTGGCGTTTGGACTTATTAGACGTCTCACACGGCCTTCAGAATCATATTCCAGCCCGACCTTCATATTGCCATTGGCATCAAAAGCGGCGGAAAGCTGTCCTGATATACCATAATCATAGCGTCTTGTAGTCCCGCGCGGCGTCGTGACGGACGCCAAATTGCCGTCCAGATTATATTCATATACGACAGCCCTGCCGCCCGGGTCTGTAATACGGCTTAGCCTGGTGCCGTTCCAGGAAACGGAGTAACGTCTGCCGGCGGTATCCGAGAACGATTCAAGCACGTTCTCATCATCGTATCGGAACATCATCGTATTGCCGTTGATATCCTTGATTTCCGTAAGTTTGCCCCATGCATTAAAACGGTATGCATGCTGTGATTTCGTTTTGTACACATAATCTTCACCGTCACGTGAAAGCGTTGCCACCGTGCGCGGATCTGATGCCGTGAAATTATCCCCATCAATCCGGAAATAATCCACTTTTCCATCATCCAGCTTCACGGCAAACTGTCCGTCACCAACATCAATAATTCGCATGTCATAGCCGAACTGCCATCCTCGGCCAAGAGAAGAAACGCGTTGGTCCGCGCTATTGTAGGTTCGTGATATTATCATCGGAACTCCCGGCGACTGCACATACAGATCCACATAACTTGAATAAAAATTGCCCGTCGCGGAGTGCACCGGATCTCCCATGGCGCCTGCCGTAGGATCAAAAGACTGTCGATCTTCATACTGCTGCCATATTTCCCTGGGCGGCGCCGCCGGCGGTGGCGGACATTTTGGCGTTACCGCCGTAAGTATATTGGAACTTGGCGAACTGACACTGTTATTCGTAGCCCGTATGTAGTAATCGTAGGTGGTTTCGGCAGTTACATTGGTATCGGTATAGCTCACAGTGTTGGCAGACGTTTCACCCAGTAAATTACCGTTACGGAAAATATTATATCTATCTTCATTCGCAACATCTGTCCATGTTAACGAAATTGCATTACAACTACCAGCCGTTGCACTAAGGAGCTGTGGGGCCGGTGGCGCTACTGGCGGGGGTGGTGTGTCATCCTCGCACGGTGGAGTCTCCACCAGTGCGCCTTCCGCGATACTCGTGCCCCATTCATTAAAAGCCTCTACGTCATAACTGTAACGCGTATCCCCACTAATAGTGCGATCGCTGTAGGATTGCGTATTCGGCCCAACGTCGCCTATTTTTTCTCCATCCCGAAAAATCCTGTAACCACGTCTACCAATGGCGGCACTCCAAGTGAGCCTTACGTTATTACAACTCAACGCCCTTATGGAAAAAATGCGAACCTGGCTTGGTGGCTCGGTAATATTATCCGAAAGGAAAAAATCATCGGTCTTTTCAAAAAAAGAATTTACCGGTGTCTCGCCGGTTGTAACATTGGTCCCCTGTACAGGCCGATCCTGCTCCAACGGCACAAGCACAAACACGCCATCCTCATTCTTTTGCCACAGCGTCACTTGTATATGAAAACCATCGGACAAACCGGTATTGCCGGCTCTGCCAATCTCTTGGCCGCGCGTGACTTCCTGATCTCTGATAACTGAAACCGAATTAAGATGATCATAGCGAGTTTTATATATATCACCATGTGAAATTTCTACATAATTTCCCAATAATCTATCGTATCCGCCCATGTACACTTTTGCCACAATTCCATCGCCAATGGCGAGCACTGGTTGATTCTCAGTCCTTGCCTGTCCTGATCCGTCCGGAAAGCGCCGTGCAAAATCAAGCATAAACCGCGTGCGCGGACCGGTATGTGCATTTTCGTCATAACCGGACGTTAGCGCCCAATCGTCTCCGGCAGTCCACGGTAGATGTTTATCGTGTTCGACGAAACCATCATTCGGCGCGGCATAAGCCGTTCCCGCAACTAGGAAAAAAATGCACACAGAAACTAAATATAAAATCTTTGAAAGCAGTTTTTGCATAAAAACATATTTAAGGTTATTCAACTTTTCTCAAAGTCTCAAGGTCTAAGATATATTCATCTTCAAATATAAGCTTTTTACCGTCATCGGAAAACTTAAAAACACTAAAATCCGTGCCTGATTCCGACTCGCCGCCACCAGAACCGCTGATTGGAAATCCAGCGATTACTGTACCGTTTTTTATGTTTTTCGTATTGGCATCCACAACTAGCAGTGTGCTATTCCAAAGATTTTGAAATACAATATATTTCCCGTCGGGGGTATAAACGACAAATGAATATAATCCGTGTTCAATACCACTGTATTGCGATACTTCGGTAAATGCACCAAGATTTGTTTTTTCACTGGTGTCTAGGTCAGTCGTGAATATCTCACCAGTTTCGCTTATCGTGATCATCTCTTTTCCGTCTGGAGAAAAAGCCGTTCTATGTACAAGCTGGAAATCGGAAGACTCGGCCACCTGCACCGGCCATGCTAACGGATCCGACGGATTCAGCGTGTACCAGCCAAAACCATCTCCAGTGATCGCAAAGAATACCGCAATTTCTCCTTTTGAGCTGAGATTATGGTATTCGGCGCCAGGTAGTGTTTCGCCGATACGATTTACTACTGCTTCTATATTAATTGAGGTTGCCGCAGACTGTTCCGTTGCCGTCAAAATATTCTCCGGAAATTTTGCAATCTTCCAAAGCATCTCGACGATAAAGCGGACACGCGCCCGTAATTCCAAAAACTTCTTCGGCTTCGTCATACTGGCCCCGATCTTCCTCCCCTTGCCCA
>JBBTWW010000122.1:0-1205 GCA_038062595.1 Patescibacteria group bacterium
TAGTTTTTTATCGTAGAGTACCGCGGATATGAAAGTCATAAACATCGCCATCATAGCGCACGTCGATCACGGCAAGACCACCCTGACAGATGCATTACTCCGCCAGGGCGGTGCCTTTCGTGCCAATGAGGAGGTCCGTGAGCTTGTGATGGACAGTAATCCACTCGAGCGTGAGAGAGGAATTACTATTTTTTCCAAAAACTGCTCCATCCATCACAATGGTGTGAAGATCAATATCGTGGACACTCCTGGTCACGCGGATTTCTCTAGCGAGGTAGAGCGAATATTAAAAATGGTGGACTGCGTGCTCTTGCTCGTCGACGCACAGGAAGGTCCTATGCCACAGACGAAGTTCGTACTGCAAAAATCACTGGCACTCGGCATCCGGCCGATCGTGCTAATCAACAAGATAGACAAGTCCGGCTCACGCCCGGATGAGGTCTTGAACATGATATTCGACTTATTTGTCACACTCAAGGCCACAGACGCCCAGCTGGACTTCCCGGTACTATACACGATCGGCCGCCAGGGTATTGCAAAAAATTCTCCGGAAGATGACAGTAAAGATCTCACACCGCTCTTTGATCTTCTTATAAAGCACATCCCTCTATATCCGGAAAAAGACGACGAACCACTGCAGATGCAGGTAGCAAACCTCGCATACGACTCTTATGTAGGACGTATTGCCATCGGCCGTGTTTTTCGTGGAAAACTGGAACAGGGCAAAAACATCGCACTATGCAAGCGCGACGGCACGATAGAAAAGTACAAAATCACCAAACTTTTTTGTTTTGAAGGATTGAAGCAAGTGGAGACGGCCACGGTAGAGTGCGGAGATCTGGCCGCTCTGGCCGGAATACCGGAGATTACAATCGGCGAGACCGTCGCGGACGCAGAAAAGCCCGAGGCCCTCGAGATTCTCACGATCGATGAACCGACGCTGAAGATGAATTTTTTCGTAAATGACTCCCCTTTTGCCGGACTGGAAGGAAAATTCGTAACTACGCGAAATATCAGAGAGCGCCTGGATCGTGAACTGCAGACCAACGTCGGTATGAAAGTTGACCAGATACCAAACTCCGACGGTTATACCGTGTCTGGCCGCGGTGAACTGCACCTCTCCATACTCTTGGAGAACATGAGACGCGAGGGTTTTGAACTACAGCTCTCACGTCCGCAAGTTATTTACAGAGAAGAAAAAGGAA
>JBBTWW010000123.1:0-5693 GCA_038062595.1 Patescibacteria group bacterium
GGTTAATGGACTTCATCTCTCTATTGACTTCCGCGGCGGCACACTGCTCGACATGACATTTGAAAAAACTGCCACAGTAGAAGAAATCAAATCTGCACTTACCGAAATATCCGACACATCATCGGTAGCTATTGCATCATCGTCCGAAACATCTGGCGAAGAAGCGGCAAAAGACTTTACCAAGGCGACAATAATACCATCAGGCGACAATCGATGGATTATCCGTACCGAACACATGGATAACGATACACACGATGACCTATTGATTGCGCTGGAAAAAAGATTTGGCACGGTCACGGAGGATCGCTTTACCACCATAGGGCCTACTATCGGTACGACACTGAAGAATCGCGCCGTACTTTCTCTCTCCATAGCATTTATAGCAATAATCCTATATATCGCCTTCGCCTTTCGTCGTGTGCCAAAAGGCGTTAGCTCATGGAGATTTGGTATCTGCGCAGTGGCCGCACTGACACACGACGTGATCATACCTATCGGTATATTTTCGCTATTCAAGTTTGAAGTCGATGCACTATTTGTCACCGCGCTTCTCACTGTCGTCGGATTCTCAGTACACGACACCATCGTCGTATTTGATCGCCTGCGTGAAAACTTAAAAAACAAGCGCGAGGGTGAATCTCTGACACACCAGGCAAATGCCAGCATGACCCAGACCATGGCACGCTCGATAAACACCTCCCTCTCTACGTTGATCACCCTCCTTGCACTGCTATTCTTTGGTAGCCAGTCGATATTTTATTTTATACTCACGCTCGTGATCGGTATCGTCGTCGGTACATACTCCTCTATTTTCACCGCGACACCACTTCTCATCTGGTGGCAGGAACGTTCAGCCGCACGCCAAGCAAAGGAGTAATTCAAGCGTTTAATGAATTTTTTACAACAAGTTGAGGAACTGCGTCGAATAACCCCACGTCTGTACAATATCAACGTGGGGTGTGAGAACAGCGACTACTGCACTCACGCCGACAAGGACAAAAACTGCTACCTCGTCTTTGCGGCGAATTTTTCCGAGGACTGTATGTATGGTGGGATAGTTCTGAGCTCAAAGGACTGCGTGGACTGCGCCTATTGTATCAGCTCCGAGCTCTGCTACGAGTGCGCCGATCTAGATCACGCATATAACTGCATGTATTCACAGGAGGTAAAAAACTGCACGGACTGTTTTTTCTGCTACAACTGCGTGGGTTGCAAAAACTGCTTTGGCTGCGCCGGTCTGCGCCAAAAAGAATACTGCGTATACAACGAGTATGTTGGCAAGGAGAAGTTCCAGGAATTTATTAAAAATTTCTCTTTTAAGAATCCAGCCCAGATGGATGAAGCTACCAGAAAAATGCGTGAGCTTGACCTAAAAACTCCGCGCAAGTACATGCACGAGATCAGCACCGAGCGATGCTATGGTGATTATATATTGAACTCAAAAAACTGCTTCTCATGTTTTGACACATACGATTCAGAAGACTGCATGTACATGATAGACTGTTGGCACACAAAAGACTCCTGCGATGTGATTTTTTCCGACGGGAGCGAGCTATGCTACGAGTGTTTCAGCTTTGGCTTAGGAACGTACAATTGCAATTTCTCCAACTATCTTAGGAGTTGCGTAAACTGCGAGTACTCCGAACTGCTTTTTAACTGCAAGGACTGCTTTGGCTGCGTCGGTCTGCAGGGCAAGCAGTACTACATACTCAATCAACCATACACGCGCGACGAGTATGTAAAAAAAGTCGCCGAGATCAAAGCGCAGATGCGTCTAGACGGCACATACGGTCAGCACCTGCCTACGACGTACAGGATCGAAGATACCGCAGCAGTTTAACTAATCAGTGAGTCGCATACTCCAAAGGATCTTTTTCCCCAGATTCAGCAAACCCGCGCAAGCGAAGCACGCAAGCCGGACACTTGCCGCACGCCGGGCGGGCACCTTCGTAGCACGTGTGTGAATATTTCAGCAAATCCAACTTCCCATGATCACGCATTATTCTCACCGTATCGGCTTTTGTCAGAAACATCAGCGGAGTGTGGATTGAAATATCGTAGTCCATGCCTTTTCTAAGCGCCGACTCCATCGCGCGCACCGTATCATCGCGGCAGTCCGGATACCCGCTATAGTCCGTCTGGCACACGCCGGTTACAAGATCGTGAATACCACGACCGTATGCGAATGAGCCGGCTATTGTGAGAAAAAACAGATTACGCCCTGGAACAAATGTCGTCGGCAAAGATTTATTTTTCTCATGCCCAGATTCTGCAATCGCAACGGAAGTATCGGTCAGCGCGTTTTTTCCCATTTGCGAAAAAATATCTCCGACTTTTATAACGGTATTTTTCACTCCGACCTCTTTTGCAATCTTCTCTGCGCATTCCAACTCTATGCGATGCCTTTGACCGTAATCAAACGAGATCGTCTCAACCTCCGCGAATTTACTTAACGCCCAGACCAAACATGTAGTCGAGTCCTGCCCGCCGGAGTGTAGTATCAATGCTTTTTTCATATATTAGGCATTTCCATCCCTTCCGGATGCAATGCCAGCCCAAGTTACCATAACTGCAATGCGCGTCAAAGCAACGGCGCGTTCAACAGCAACTGCGTGAGTACTGCCATCTCTCCGTTCTTCCTCATAGATTTCACTAAAGAGAATATACTGTTCAGCCAGCCTATCATGGTCAGCAATTACTTCATCAGGTATATGTACGCCTTCGCGACGAAGCTCCGCCAGAAAATCCCCTTCAAATGCGTGCCTACTTTGCATATGGATGATATTATATCACCTTCCCCTTTCGCCATTCCACATCATCACGTGCAGGCGCGGTGTGTACTTCCAGCCGTTTTCTGCCGCGGATTTTTCGACCCACTCGTTGCGCTTTAGAAGCTCGGCCTTTGTCTGTCCCTGCGGCATGAGCCACACGCGATCACGCGGGAGTTTGTTTTTTTCTATATAATTGGCAATCTCGGCAATATCCTCAGGCTTATCAACGACAAATTTGTATATCGCGTTATCCACTCGCAAACGAACGTCATACGGACGGTTTCCGGAGTTTGAGAGCTTTGGCGAGATGTTGAAGTGATTTATTACATCCACCGGAATGGAAAGAGGGATCGTGCCATTTGTCTCTACTTCTATGAAAAAATCGGAAAAGTTTTCTCTGATTTCTGCTATCGCATTCTGCTGAAGCATCGGCTCTCCGCCTGTAATTATGAGGTGTCTACAGCCTTTTGCCTTAGCCAATTCTCCTATTTCATGAACAACTTTTTTACTCGCTAATTCCGAGTAGTCTGCAAACTCTGGGTGCCAGGTGTACTTCGTGTCGCACCAGCCGCACGAGAGGTTGCACATGCCGGTACGGACAAATATAGAGGGGGTACCCATATACGGCCCCTCACCCTGCACACTGTAAAAAATCTCGGAGATTACCATACAATCGGCAGTATACATTACGTCCGCGTGTGGTAAAATTTGTCTAATGGATGCGGCAATATTTCTAGAGGAGTATGCCAAGCTAAAAAACGCAGTGCCACGTGTCGCTTTGATAAATACAAAGTCAGAAAACAGCGCATACACGCAGTACTCGATATCAAATAGAAATGTCTATATCTGTTGGGGATGCGAGGAAAACGAAGACTCCTACTATGGTTACTGGCTCTATACAAACAAAGATGCCGTGGACTCTTCTTTTGCTTACAACACCGAGATCACATACGAGTGCGTGGACGTGCGCCGCTCGTACAACATTTACTACTCACAGGATCTTAGCGACTGCCGAGATATGTTTCTTTGTCTTGATTGCGTTGGCTCGAGTGACTGCTTTGGATGCGTTGGCCTGCGGCAAAAGCAATTTCAGATTTTTAATGTGCAGTATGAAAAAGAAGACTACCACCGTGAGGTAGCCAGACTGAGAGATGAGTGGAGTGACGAAGAGAGACGACGTCTAATACGCGAGAATTTTTTGCAATTAAAAGAGAAAACACCGCACATATACATGCACCAGATCAATGCGGAACACTGCACCGGTGATTACATATACAACTCCCGCAACTGTATCTGGAGTTTTGACATACGCAATTGCGAAGACTCACAGTATATTTACAATACATTTGATATAAAAGACTGCCAGGATTGCTCGTATGTAAAAGATGGTCAGCTGATGTACGAGTGCGTGAGTGCATTTGGCCAAAATTTTAACTACTGTTATGTGTGCTGGGGCGGAGCAAATCTGGATTTTTGTGAGCTGTGTTTCAACTGCCAGGACATGATCGGATGTATAGGGCTTCGGAACAAAAGATTTTGCATACTAAACAAACAATACACCGAAGAGGAGTACAGGCGTGTGACCAGTGAGCTGAAAAAAAATCTGTGCCTTGCCGGTATTTATCAGGGTAAATTACCGCAGATATTCTGGGATGGGTAAAGTCTTGACTTAATTTTGCTGACATTTATAATTGCGGCATGGAAAATAGAGATCTTTACGGTTATGAATCAGCACAAGCCGCAGCGGATTTTTTACGCGCTGAAATGACCGCCAGGGGTATGAATCCGGACAGTTTGCTGAGCGGTGTGATTACGGGCTCCGGGCTGGGCAGTTTTTCCGAGCTGCGCCTCGGCGCTCTTTCATATGATGTAGCAGGTGGTACGCCAAGCTCTCCACTCGTGCTTCCATTTGATAAAGTTTTGCAACACGTCGCACTTCCGCTTTGTAGCGGCGATGGTGTCGGCGGACATAAGAGAAGACTAGTAATAGGACCAATGAAAAGCGGCGTTGATGGATTAGATCCTTTTGTGATAGTGCAGGACGGACGCGAGCATCCGTATGAAGGAATTGATACCAAGCGTGCCACTTTTTGGCTTCGTGTTATGCAGGTACTGGGAATAAAAAACTTGATAGGCTCAAACGCCGCCGGCTCCATCACACCCGGAACAATAAAACGCGGCGATCTCATGCTCATTCACAGCCACATAGATGATGAGGGAGATAGTCCTCTTGTGGGACCAAATGACGAGAGGCTGGGACCCAGATTTCCTTCAACAAATAATCTGTATCCGCGGGAAACACGAGAGATAATAAAAGCGGTTGCAGAAAAAGAGGAAATACCTCTAAAAGAAGGACTATTTTTTCGCAAAAAAGGACCAAATTACGAATCTCCCGAGCAGGTATACGATGCTAGAAGAAGATTACGCGGAATATTGGAGGAAGGTACCAGACAGAGTGGAGAAGACAGATTTCCGCGTCTTCGGGATCCGCTAGGAGTGTTTGGTATGTCCACATCTTATGAAGCTATGGCTGTGAGCCACGCGGCACAGCGGGAGATAAAACCAGGTGATGTCGCAAATCCGGTTTTTGTTAATAGGGCCTGGGTCAGTGCCGTCACAAATTTTGCCGGCGGACTGGATATCCACGGAGTCGGTTCATTTCCAAACCACGCAGAGGTGAGCGAGATGGGCAGAAGTTTTGAAGACAGATTTGGCAGGCTGGTGAGCGGGGCTATAGTGGAGATGGAGAGGGCGGCGTAGGTATGAACGTAAATATATCCCTTTGTGCGGCACGCGCCGAATTACGCTCGTGGTATGTTTACCATTTCTTGCGAGCGACTCCGACATCCCGCTTCGCGGGAGTCGGAGTGATGTGTACCCCATTTAGTAGACACTTTTGAAACCCCCTAACCCTCGACCTTG
>JBBTWW010000124.1:0-2679 GCA_038062595.1 Patescibacteria group bacterium
GGCACAGGATCTCTACCATTTCGCGGAGGAGTAAATCCTGAAAACATTCGCGAGGTTATCCCGGAGTACAGCGGCATACGCACACTGACCATCCAGTCCGCCTTTAAGTATGACTACAGGCAGGCGCAAGTTGCGCGTGCGTTAAAATTCATCAATAAAACACTGCCGAAGCTGAAACCTATTCACATTACAGACGCCGAGACGAAATCAATCAAGAAAATTAATGCGATTTTTGAGAAATTTTACCAGGCTACCGTAGAGCCGCTGGCGCCGATGATCAATAAACTGGCAGGGCTCATACCCCAGCGGCGCGAGCGCATGCTTCACATAGGCCTATTCGGCTACTCTCGCGGCATGGGTAAGGTGAGCCTTCCGCGCGCGATTACATTTACCGGCGCCTTCTACTCCATCGGCGTGCCACCGGAGTTTATAGGCACCGGCCGTGGGCTGCGCGCCGCGGAAAAAGCCGGATTACTGCCATTGATTCGAAAGTTATACCTCAACCTGGAGCGCGATCTCGTACACGCCGGTAAGTACTTGAATAAAGAAAATCTGGAGAAGCTCGCAAAAAAACACGCTCCGTTCCGCGAGATCATGGAGGACGTAAAAGAAGTGGAGCGGATACTTGGGGCCAAGCTTGGCCCTTTCAAAGACCACCACTTCATACATCGCAATCTCACCTCGTCAATTTACTACAAAACTAACATGGGCGCGTCGCCATCATCTGAGATCCTCGAGGCCGCTATTCTGCGCAAGAGCCTGGGATGATAGAGCTTATTTTAGTCGCAGGCGCATGATCTCGCGCCCTATCATCTGGTCCGGCCGCTCGTAGTCGAGCGAGTTACGAGAGTCTGGAGGCAAAGGTTCAATAGAAAATCCAGCTCCGGTTATTTTTTCAATCAAGCCGTCAAATTGTGATGAGTAGAAGAGATCGCCCTTGTTTCTTATATACGGAAAAATAAATACGATCACAGTTCCTTTTGGAAAGTTTTTTGAAACAGACGTGAAGAAATTCCGATACAAAACTGAGAGGCTGGCGAGGATTTTTTTGGCCTCCGGTATTCCGGGAAAGTGTGAGAGTGGGGGGCCGAGAGAAGGTTCGGACACAATTGCAATACGTTGACCGCCTTTAATATTTGCCATGCTCATTAGTTTATCCGCGCCGTATAGGACTGCCGCGTCGTGTTGAAATACCGCCGCGCCAGGCACGTTCACTTTTGACGCCTCGATCATTTTTGGCTCTATGTCGGAGCCGATAGCTTTTTTGCCCATCAGAATAGCTTCATTCAGTATCGTGCCGGTCCCGCAAAACGGGTCGTATATAACGTCCACCTCACCTGCCAGATTTATCATGATCTGCGCCAGTTTTGGCGGTAGCATGCCTGCTCGCGGGTCACGTACCTCTTTGCCGTAGTCGCGCTCAGCATAGCCCTCAAAGTCCTGTATCGCCACGGTCTTGCCGAACAAAACTTCTTTGCCGGTCTGTATGCAGTTGAGCTCGGCGCCTTTTTCAATTAGCCTCTGTTTTTTTGCAAAAACCTCAGAGACGTTAAAAAACGGTTTATTTACAAATCGTACCTTGCCGTCGCCTTTTAATTTTTTCTTTAAAGGGATGAGTATGTGTCTCAAAAATTTCTGTTCAAATGCGGACGATACGTTGATAGCGTTGATGCCGAATATTTTTGCATTATGTTCTGTCAGATATGCCGTAAGCACCTCCATCGCGTCGTCAAAAGTCCCACGTGCAAAAACTTCAATAATCTTGGTGGTTCCGCCTATACGGTCCAGTAGCTTCTGTGGCTCAGGCAGTGGATTTTTATATTGAAAAACCGTAGTATGCCCGCTATGCAGTACGAGCTCATCTTCCGGAAAAAGAGTCAAAAGTTCGGCAAGCGACAGCTCCGGATTTCGTCCGAGGATAAAGGCATATTCGGTCACGAGGTGTACTGTACCATGGTTTGGCATGTTGGGGAACGAAAGTTGGTTGAAAAATATCCGCCACCGCGGTAACAATGATTGAGCGTTACAAAAACTTATTTTTCTATCCAATACACTTTTTTATGGCTTACTCACTCAACCGTGCGCAGATTATCGGAAATCTCACCCGCGATCCGGAGGTGAAGACAACGCCGGGGGGGCAACAGGTGGGTACGTTTGGTGTGGCCACAAATTTTTCCTGGACCGACCAGAGCGGCCAGAAGAAGGAGAAGACAGAGTTCCATAACGTAGTGGTATGGAGGAAGCTGGCTGAGATATGCGAGAAGTATTTGAAAAAGGGAATGAAGGTATATATAGAGGGCCGTATGCAGACTCGCGACTGGGAGGGTGAGGATGGCGTGAAGCGCTATCGCACAGAGATTGTTGCTGACAACATGATAATGTTGAGTGGTAAGGGCTCTCCGTCATCAGGCAATGCTTCAGACGGAAGCTTTCCCGAGGAGCGTGCTCCGCGCAGTGTACGCGAAAAACCGGCCGCCAATGAAGCGCCCGTCGCACAGCCGGAAGAAGAGGTCAGTCTCGACGACCTGCCTTTTTAAAGCGAGCTTTGCGCCGAGCACGGCGAGGCGGCGCAGCGAAGTGAAGCGTGTGGCTCTGCCACCGCTGAACAAGCGAGCTTACTAAAACGCCGAGCACGGCGAGGCGGCGCAGCGAAGTGAAGCGTGTGGCTCTGCCACCGCT
>JBBTWW010000125.1:0-3742 GCA_038062595.1 Patescibacteria group bacterium
CCCCCCCCCCCCCGACATTTTTCCGAACCGTCTATAATCCATAAAGCGTATAAATTTTACATCATTTTATATTTTTGTACGAAGCAATTTCCAAAAAAAGATCGCTTTACCATAGGTAAAAAGTGCGAGCAAATTCTTTTGGAAATACTTGAACTGCTTTTTGATGCAAATGCAAAATACGGCACACAGAGAATTTTTATATTGAAGAAAATCGACATAAAACTTAAAATCCTAAAAATCATGGTGCGGCTAGCGTTTGATGTAAAGGTCATTGATCAGAAAAAATATATTTCCTTGGAAAAAGAACTGCAGGAGATAGGAAAAATGCTTGGCGGGTGGATAAAATCGTCCAGCAATAAAGTCGCGCAGATATGAAAAACCCCGCTCAATGGCGGGGTAAAGACTTCGGGCGAAAACGACGCCATTATTCGGATTAGGATTCCCATTGTTGTCATTGACATTCACGCCGGAAGAATCGGTATTGCCGACATACACCATATTACCATTGGACGAGCGACGTTTTCGCTGTATGTTTCCATCCCTGCAATAGCGACACGGCTCAAAGTGAGCAATGGTATCGCTTGTATTAAAATGTGGCGGAGTTCCGCTCCAGAAACATACAAGCAGTCTTTTTAATGGCGAGGTGTATCCGTAGACACACCTTCATAAGCCAACACGATTCTAGCAAAAACTTCGTGAGAACTGCAACGCAGTTCTCACGAAGTCAAAGTAACAAATATCAAGATTCAAAGAATTTAGCGACTGCGGGCGAAAACGACGCCAAGACCCGGATCAGGAAGCCCATCGTTGCCATCGACAAACACGCCGGAAGAATCGGCATAGCCGACATACACCATAGGACCACTGGACGAGCGACGCCGTGTTATATCATATATCCTTGGAAGCAGATATGTTCCGGTACTGTCAAAGTAGGCCGCGGTATCAAACACTGCATCGTCTGGTGTCCGGCGGCATAGTTTTGTTAGAGCAAGGCCTTCTATTTGACCCAAGCACTCAGTGCGATTGGAATTGTAAAGCCTTTCCAGCTCAGCTTTTTGTCTTTCAAAATCCGCTATCGCGTCCGCATATTCTAGTGGCAACTCTCTGCCTTTGAAAACCTGATCTCTGACATAGGCGGCCAAAGCATCCATCTGTGTAACAATGTTTTGATTAAGAGTACCTGGAACAACATCCTTCCCAACAAGTACCCACTGCAATTGTGGAGCATCTTTGGTGAAGAAATTTTCACCTATGTACCAGTCGGTATTATATAGCAATCTGCCTTTTCCTTCCCTACTCCAACGACCATCCAAAACTTCCTGCTGTCTTTGCATAGTCAAAGGATTTTTTTCTGTGTCACTGTCAATACGGAGCTCAAGAAATTGACCAAGTATCCTCGCCTCTCTCAGCTCTTTCGCGGAAAAAGGTATTGGAGGCACTTCATTCGCCTCAAGTTTTCTGCCAAATGTTCTTCCAACTTCATCGGGACCGAGAAAATCCGTGCCCATGATCTCCCGCGCCTGTTCAAGGCTCATATGCTTCAACGGAAGTGTCTCATCCAAGCGGATGCGCATAGCAGCTTTAATTTCATTAATATCACGGAGCGCCTTCTCCGCGTCCTCACGATTACCTGCAGCGAGAGCAACATCAAAACTGTTACCAGCCTCTAATAATAATTTATTAACACCCGTACCTTCAGGTTTATCTGTTGCCATAGTTTTTTAAGTTACATCTAAGGCGAGGATGATAATGCTTATTTTGGCTCCTGTCAAGCGAAAATTACACATTTTTACTTCTTATCCGCCAGCTTTTCCAGCGCGCGCAGAGCTTCGATCGGCACCATCCATATCGTCGTGTTCGACTGATCGGATGAGATGTCATTGATGGACTGCAGTGTGCGGAGGTGTAGAGCGCCTGGAGAGTCAGATAGCATCTTTGCGGCCTTTGCCATATTTTCCGCCGCGGCTACCTCACCTTCTGCCTTGATGATAACAGCTCTTTTTTCACGTTCCGCCTCAGCTTGCTTGCCTATCGTGCGCTTCATGTCTGCCGGCAGTACTATATCCTTCAGCTCTACGTTCTCAACTTTTATACCCCAGGAATCAGTAGCCTCATCAATGATCGTACGAATATGATCGGACACATCCTCCCGCTTCTGCAGTAGATGATCGAGCTCCACCTCGCCGACGGCATTTCTCATCGTTGTCTGCGCGAGCTGGCTGACAGCCCAGAAGAAATCTTCAACTTCGAGTACGGCTTTTGCCGAGTCTGCAACTTTGTAGTAAATAACAGCGTTGATTGTGACGGAGATATTATCTTTTGTGATCGTCTCCTGGTCCGGCACGTCTACGGCTTTTGTACGGATATCGACCTTTCTCATTGATTGAAAGATCGGAATAATAATTCTCCAGCCCGGCATCTTCGTACTCGTATAACGGCCCATCGTGAAGGTAACTCCTCTCTCATACTGATTCACCTGGCGGATCGAAATAACGAGAATGAATAAAACGATGAAGACAAGAAAGTACATAATTTAGGATGTTATAGATTACAGTCAATAATCTAACAGATTAAGGGGTTGTCGGAAAGCCATTTTTTTGATATAATGTGAAGATTTTAAAACATATGAAACTGATTGAAACCGCCCTGGCGGTGACCTCAAAGGTAGACCTGTCCTCTCAGGGTCAAAATGTAGAGGAGGGACTGACGCAAAAAATTGCAGAGCTTCTGTCATTTTTCTTTGGTAATCTTCCCAGCTGGATCGCCGGTGTGATCGTTTTCTTGCTAACAATCCTTCTCGCAAGAGTTGCGAAGAAGAGTATTGAGAACAGACTCGCAGAGCATATGGATGAGGAAGAAAATGAAGGCATAATGGTGCTGGGCGGACGCATCGCGTACGTATCCACGCTCTCTCTCGGTGTAGTCATCTCCCTCAAGATCGCCGGAATAGATCTCACATCGATTCTAGCGGCGGTTGCGTTTGGAATTGGTTTCGCTTTGCGCGACCTTATTATGAATTTTCTTGCGGGAGTGTTTATCCTCGTCTCAAAGCCATTTATCATGGGCGACTTCATCAATATCGATGGCAACACGGGAAAAGTTGAGGAGATCCAGTCGCGCGTGACGGTGCTAAAGGCGACGAATGGAACACGATTAATAGTTCCAAACTCGCTGATATTTACCAGCGCTATGACGAATTACACAGCGAATCCTACAAGGCGTGTCGATATACCACTCTATGTGGCGTACGGCACCGACCTAGACTACGCGATACGCGTGACGCTGGAGGCTATAAAAGGTCATACGAAAATATTAGTAAAACCAAAACCATCTGTGCGAATACTCAACTGGGGTGATAGCTCCATCGATCTCAAGGTGAGATTTTGGGTAGCGCGCGGAGACAGTTGGTACAAAGTGCGTCACGACATGATGAAAATAATAAACAAAGCGTACACTGAAGCCGGCATAAATGTCCCATACAACATACTTCATGTTGAGACAGAAAAAGATACGGAGGCCGATGATGCGGAGGCGCAGAAGCTGGCAATGACAAAAATGGGAAAGTACATGGAGATGGATAGTGTAAAGGCGGCGACAAAAGTAATAGAAAAACCTATGGCGCCAGCAGTATCTGCTGGACAATCGATCACGCAACCTGCTTTTCAGTCGGCCACTCAATCAATCGGGGCGATGCCATCCGTAGCGGTCAACGGCAACGGTAACGGCAACGGCACGATGCCTG
>JBBTWW010000126.1:0-2031 GCA_038062595.1 Patescibacteria group bacterium
GCATGTGTTATGCACACCGCCAGCGTTAATCCTGAGCCAGGATCAAACTCTTCATAAAAGAGCTTGTAATAGCTCGAGAGCTCATAGAATGAGCTCAAATACTTATTTCTATAAAAATAGACTAGGTTTCTCTATTGCGTCCTAGATATCAAAGGTCTCTCAAAACAGGTTTGTTTACCTGAATTAGCCTACGTATTATAGCGACCGTTGAAGTCATGTCAAATAAAAATTTAAATGACAAAACCATGCCATAAATTACAGGTTAGGCTAGGTGATGTGCCTGCCGCCTAAGCCTGGCATAATGTATAATCTAGTGAGTTCTTAAAAAATAAACTTAACCTAAATACGCCCATGTCATTCGACCCAGCTTCTGCAAGCCTTATTATTCCAACCGTAATAGAGAAGACCTCTGCCGGTGAGCGCGCATATGATATCTACTCACGTCTGTTGCGCGATCGCATCATATTTCTAGGATCAGCCATTAATGATCAAGTCGCAAACTCTGTCATCGCTCAGCTGCTTTTTTTGGAAAATGAAAATGCGAAAAAAGATATAATAATGTATGTCCAAAGTCCAGGTGGTCACGTCACGGCCGGTCTGGCCATCTACGATACCATGCAGTACATCAAGCCGGATGTAGTCACCGTATGTATCGGTATGGCCGCTTCCATGGGCGCGGTCTTGCTGTGTGGCGGTGCAAAGGGGAAACGCTTTGCACTTCCGAACTCAGAGATTATGATCCACCAGCCACTCGGCGGCGTCGAGGGTCAGGCTTCTGATATTCATATTCACGCACAGCACATTATAAAGACAAAAGAGAGGCTAAATAGAATAATCTCAAAACACAGCGGCACCTCACTAAAAGATGTCGAGAGAGATACGGACCGCGACCGATTTCTCACTGCAGAAGAGGCGCTCGACTATGGACTCATAGACAAGATCGTCGAAAAGAGACCGGCCTCTCTTGGAGTGGAAAATTAAACCAGCCTTGGTTCACTGTGGCTTACTTGTTGGGCACGTTTGAGTGCGAATTTTATTATATGCTCGGCTACATTTACTCCGGTTGCTTTCGTAATACCTTCGAGTCCGGGATTTGAATTTACCTCCAGTACTTTTGGGCCATCATTGGTGCGCAGTACATCAACACCGGCATAATCCAGTCCGATTGCCTTCGTGGCACGTAACGCCAAGTCACGTTCTTCATCAAATAAATCGGCGATACGTATCGATCCACCGCGATGGAAGTTTGAACGGAACTCCCCTTTTTTTGCTTTACGTTCCATCGCGGCCACCACCTTGCCGCCGATGACAAATATACGAATGTCTTTACCTTTTGCTTCCTTTATATACTCCTGGATAATGAGAAGGTTGTTCTTGACCGCACTCGAAAGAAAATCCATGGCGGAGACAAGTGAACGCTTGGTCTCAAAAATCATCACTCCCGTGCCCTGCAAGCCATATGGAGACTTCATGATAAGCGGAAAATTACCGGTCCGCGCCACAGCATCGTCGATATGTTCCATGGAGTTCAATACAACCGTGCGAGGAATCGGTATGCCTTCGTGATTTAGAATCTGAAGTGTGCGGAGCTTGTTCTTCGCACGAACGATCGGCATGTATTTATTTACCACGGGAATGCCGGCGAGCTGTAGTTGCTTGACCACGGAAACTTTTAAATCAATATCGGAGTTCATGCCTGCCCGCACGATAATTACATCGTATTTTCCGAATATTTTTTCTTTATAAAAAAACTCAGGATGCTTACCGTCAAAAAGAAACTGGAAACGCGCCGCGCGAAGAAGCACGGCCTTGTGGCCCATGAGTAGTGCAGTACGTTTGAGCAAAAGATCCGAAACGGTGTTCTTATTACCCAACGCGGTAAAACAAAGTATGCCGATCTTCATCGGGGCACATTGTAACAGCAAAAGAAGAAAATACAAGCAGGATAAATTGGTAGTTCTTTTAGGAGGCGAAGCGAGTGAAAACTTCTTAGAGTGTGTTTTGTATGTTGGTGCCGTGGTGGGGCCCGTC
>JBBTWW010000127.1:0-14365 GCA_038062595.1 Patescibacteria group bacterium
GCGTGGAAAAAACCGGACAACTCCATAGGCATACACAAAAAAGTCGGCAAGATCGGCAGTTCAGGCAACGTTACTCTCCCGTCTTCAAATTTTGCCATGGGCCACTCGCGCTGGGCCACTCACGGCGGCGTAACTACAAAAAACGCTCACCCGCACGGCACCGAAGAAAACCGCATTGTGATTATTCATAACGGCATAATTGAAAACTATCTCGATATAAAAAAAGAGCTACTGCGAAAAAAACACACGTTTGTTTCCGAGACAGACACCGAGGTCGCGGCGCACCTTATCGAATCTTATTTGCCAAAAAAAGTTACGCGTGCGGATTTTGAAAAAGCTGTGATAAAAGCCCTCAAACGTCTCAAGGGACGTTATGCATTTCTGGTCATGTGCCGTGAGACAGACACTCTTATCGCGGCTCGCCGAGGCTCGCCGCTCATCGTAGGCAAGGGTGCAGACGGCGAGTACTTTGTCGCCTCCGACATACCGGCGTTCCTGGAGTACACCAACTCGGTGATGTATCTCGATGATGAGCAGATGGCCGTGCTGGACGGCGGCCATAAATTTATCGACCTCAAGACAGGAAAAGAAATCAAAAAAAGAATCGTAAAAATTTCATGGAAAGCCAAGGAAGCCGACAAAGGAAAATTTTCGCACTTCATGCTCAAGGAGATTTTTGATCAAAAAGAAACAATTCACCGCGCCATAGACCAGGATCCGCAAGCGCTGGAACGTATTGCCTATAAAGTGAAAAATGCTTTCGGCACATACTTGGTAGGCTGTGGCACGGCCGGCAAGGTATGTATGGCCGGCTCCTATCTTTTTGCAAAGATAAATAATCGACACATCAATGCGGAGTTTGGATCTGAATTTCCACACTTTAACAACTTCATGAAGAAAAAATCTCTTATCATTGGTGTTTCGCAAAGCGGTGAGACGGCAGACACTCTCGAAGCACTGGAAGCCGGAAGAAAAAAAGGCGCCGACATAGTGTCTCTGGTAAATGTCCACGGCTCGACGATGGATCGCATGTCTGATATCTCCATCAACCTCAATGTAGGACCGGAAAAAGCCGTTGCGTCTACGAAGGCAACCACAGCACAGATGGCGATACTGACACTGCTCGCATACTGCTGTGACGGAAGGCTTGCTGAAGGCAAAAAACTGCTAATTGAAACCGCGTCAAAAATCAACGACATGCTAAATCCTCGTTATGAGGAACATATATTGAAACTCGCAAAAAAGATAAAAAATGTGGAGAGCATGTATGTAATCGGCCGTGGTATTAATTATCCTATGGCGCTAGAGTCTGCAATCAAACTGCAGGAGGTGTCATACATTCATGCCGAGGGATTCGCAGGCGGAGAGCTCAAGCACGGACCGATAGCGCTTATTAGCAAGAAAACTCCATGCATCGCGCTGGTTGCGAATGACGAAACAAAAGATGAGATGATCTCAAATGCCACGGAAGTGAAGGCGCGTGGGGGTTTTATCATCGGAGTGTCACCGACGAATGAAGCGGTATTCGACTACTGGATCCGGGTACCGGACGTAGGTGTCGCCTCCCCTATTGTAAATATAATCCCGATTCAAATCCTGGCGTACCAACTGGCTGTCTTGAGAAAAAACGATCCCGACATGCCGAGAAATCTAGCGAAATCAGTGACGGTGAAGTAATTACGCGGCCACTGAACGACCAGCCGCAAACGTGGCCTCAACTCTACGCGCTTCATCAGCAACTGCACGCGCTATTCGTAGTATGCCGGCGCGTGGACCATCTATCGCAATCTCACCGACCGCCGCAATATCAAAGATATTTCTTGAAGCATCGTCGAACTCCGCCCTAACTGCCTGTGGAAAATGACTTCCAGCGCCATTAGATAAAACACCAAACATCTCGCGCGCGACAAGAGCCGGAAAAACAGCACCACGAACATCATCATCCGCAACTCCTACGGAACCAAGTAAACCATCGGATATTTTACGAATGAGTCTTGCGGCAACATCTCTTGCTTCAGTAACAGGTGATCCAAGATAATCCTCTACATCCATCGTGTCATTATGCGCTCCGCCAAGAGCTCTTTCAAACTGTCCACGCACAACTGCCGTATCAACTGCCTCGCCTGCAATCATTACTCTCTCAGGCAGACCTCCAAGACCCACATTCTCTGCATTCATAAAACTATTATTAAATAATTGAATTATCACAACATTTACAGCACTGCCTGCTTCTGGTACAATTTATATAGAAAAAATATAGAAATCACATAATTCTGTTATAAATATAACAATGCTCAGGTTGTCAGACGCTATCAAGGAGCTGGTTGAGGGAAATATAATTTTCTCGTGGGGGCTTGGAAGGAGGCTTTTTAATCTCTCCCAGTTGAGCCGTTTTATCAAACCATTGGTCGAAGCTAGAACGCAGAAGACTGTCGCCGAGAGCGCGATACTGATGAATCTCTCGCGACTGCAAAGAACAATGGCAAAAATATCCGCCCCATCACAAGAGTACGCCATAGAAAATATAAATGTGTATTCAAATCTTACAGTTTTTACTTTTTCAAAAAATAAAGAAACCCACAAAAAGATCGATGCATTTTACCAAAAAATCCGTGAAAAAAATGGGTTCGTGTCGATCACCGAAGGAGTGCATGAGATTACGATGATAGTGAGCAGTGAGTTTGCCGGAACGATGAAAAAAAACCTCAAGCCAAAAAAAGAGTTTTCAAAAATTTCTGCCATAGGCATTAAGTTTTCGGAAAAATACGCCACAACGCCCGGGTTCATGCACAACCTCTTCCAACACATGGCAATGCAAAATATAAATGTGGTGGAGGTGTCATCTACTTATACCGAGATCACCTTTTACATACATGTGAGGGACTCAAAACTGGCATTTGATACCCTGTTTAGCAGGTTTGTATCAGGTAAGAATGAGTAGATTTGAATGTCAGCACTATTGAATTTCTACCTGATTTCAGGTACAATACTTTAATAATATACAAAAATAAATCTTAACCAAAACAAAACATGTTTACACCTGCACGCTTGGTATATAAGGATAGGGCTCCAGAAGGTAAAAAGGCGGAAGTAAAATCGACACCTTCAAGTGTCGACACGCCATCTGGTGGCAAATCTCTTGAAGACCTGGCCGCACGTGGAACAGCCGCTGTTGAACGTGGAGAAAGGCGCATGGACAGGGTTTTGAAAGAAGGGAATAAAGCCCTGGGAGACAAGAGCGATTTTGGAAGAAATGTGATTGCAAAGAAAGTTGAAAATGGTGTTATCCTGGGCGAAATGCCAAAGGCCTTCATAGCCCTAGCTCATACAGGCAATAATCAGGGAAACCTACTGAGGGAATCTCCTGAACTCCGTGGTGAAGTCGATCGTGCGAATCGTGCGGTTGAAGGCGCAGTTGCAGACGCTCTGGCCAATATCACAGGAGATTCCGGCCTGGGTAATATGGACGTTTTTGAAAGTATTTACAGTGGAATCAGGCTAACGCCAAAGCAACTTAGTGATGGCGCAAAGATCACGGTAAATCCGGATACTCTGGCTCTAGAGGTACGTTCGAACCCAAATAGCCACGCTCCAGATGTATCATATCAGCCGGTAAGAGAAGGCTTCGTGGACCATACCGAAGGTGTCACGAGAATGCCAACTCCGACAGTGTTGGCGTATCTCGACAGTCATCAAGATATCGCTGTTGCTTCCCGCGAAAAAGAAGTAAGCGATGACAGTGTGCTTTTTATTCCTAAGATCGATCTATCTCCAAAAGAGTACGCCGCATATACCAGGCTGAAAGGCGTAAAACGCGAATCGGATGGAACGCTAAAAGAAGGTCACTTGATCCTTTCTTTTATAGAAGCCAATGGTGGGAAAAAACTCGTAGCCGAATTCAAAAAAGACTACGCAAAGGCCTCTCGTGACGGAGAGCTAAGGACAGGTTCGCAGATCGAGGACTTCCAGGACGCGTGGTGCAGGCAAAACATCGGGGAAAACTTTGACCTGTATGCTTCTATCGCACGCATGCAGCAGAAGCTAGAGGTACCCAGCATTCACGTGGTACGAAAGCCTGCCGGCAAACCAGGTGAGAATGTCGACTTCTTCATCTCCGGCCTGGGACACCAGGTAGCCGCACAGTTTAATCTGCCAAAGCCTGCAACTCCTGAGGAGATAAGGAGAATTTATGATATCGATCCCACTAATATGGACTGGGGAGATCACAAAGGTGATCGCGTCATATTTAATCCAAAAGACGGAGGCGATATCGTATTTATCGGAAAAAACTCGAAGTTATTTGCTTTCTACCCACGAGCTGAGAATCCTGAGGTACAAACATATATCGCGTCACTACAGCGCGGGGAACGGCCTGAGGCTAAACCTAGAATCACTCCCACTCATCGTGAGAAAACTACGGACACAGCTATAGCGAGCGCTCCGGAAAAGAAAGATGATGCTGATGAACTGCTCGATGACTTTTAATATCAACAACACTTCATATAATGGTGGTAGAATCACCAACAGCACAGCAGAATATTTTTGCGGGCAAAGACCTCGACGCTATCTACCAGGAGACGATCGACAAACAGCGCGCACACCTGATGGCTCTGCAGGAGGATTTTAACGGAAAATGCGAGGCGGCAAAGAAGGTTGCCGAAGACAAAATCGCTCTACTGTCAGCCGACGATAAGGCAAAAAAAGAAGAGGTGCTCCAGGAAGAAAAAACTGTACTGGAGGAAGCATTGAAAATTTTAAAAAGTGAAGTCGATCGTAGTACGCGTGAGACGATGAAAACTCTCGAAGCTATAAATAACGAACGCGAGCGCACAATATTGGAGGATCTGGAAAGACAAATTGCTGCACTTTAGCCGGACTTACAAATGGATAACAGGACCAAAATCATAGCAACCCTTGGTCCCGCATGTAGCAGTCCCACTGCTATTTTGAATATGACCGAGGCCGGCATGGATGTTTGTCGTTTAAATTTTTCTCATGGCACATATGCCGAACATGCGGGATTCATTTCAACCGTGCGCACTGTGTCAAAGAAAACAGGAAAACACATAGCAGTAATGCAGGACCTGCAGGGACCGCGAATGCGCGTAGGCGACATAGGTAGCGGAATGGAACTGACAAATGGCTCAGCGGTGAGTATTCCGGTACGCGGACCATATCTACATAAGGACATACAACGCGGAGACAGACTGCTTATCGATGATGGAATGATTGAAGTTACTGTGTTAAAAAAACATCGCGGCAAATTGGATGTGAGGGTGGCGCGCGGAGGATTTTTAAAAAGCAACAAAGGTATTAACGCACCAGACACCGCACTGACAGCATCAGCGCTTACAGAAAAAGACATGCGCGACATCGCATTTGGAGTGAAGCATGGAGTTGATTTCGTGGCTTTGTCTTTTGTAAAAAATGCACGGGATATCGAGCGATTGCGCGCGATACTGCGAAGAAAAAAATCACACGCGCACATAGTGGCAAAGATAGAGCGGCGCGAGGCGCTAGATAATCTGGAGGAGATAATCATAGCTAGTGACGCCGTAATGGTGGCGCGCGGCGACCTCGGCATAGAGGTCCGTCCTGAACGCGTGCCGGTGCTACAAAAAAAAATAATCGCGTTGGCAAATAAATACGGAAAGCCTGTAATAGTTGCAACACAGATGCTCCAGTCGATGACAGACAGTCCGAGGCCGACGCGCGCCGAGGTATCTGATGCCGCTACGGCAATTTTTGATCATGCTGACGCATTCATGCTTTCCAATGAGACGGCGGCAGGCAAGTATCCGGTCGAAGCCGTGAGGGTGCTACGACGTGTTGCTGGCAATGTAGAAGGTGAAATCGCAAAAGAAAAACATCTACTCATGCCACAACTCCCATCGTCCAACCCCATAGATGCAGTATGTGCAAATGCCGCAACGATGGCCGCATCACTCAACGCCAAATATATCATCGCTCTAACAGAGAGTGGCCACACAGCGCGTGAACTGGCAAAATATCGACCATCAACGCCGATTCTTGCGATAACTCCGCACGTTGAAGTCGCCAGACAACTCTCCCTGGTATGGGGAGCGGTCAGCACTATAGTAAGCCCTCTCGGCAGATGGGACGGTGCGTCCGGAGTGGAGCTTGGCTTAAAAAAAGCCGGACTCGTAAAGAAAGGAGACACGATAGTGATATGCAGTGCGGCACCGATGAAGAAACAAGTATCATCGATCGTGATTCACTGAAGTGTTTAATGGTATACTTGGGGTATGGTAATTCTAGGAATAGACCCCGGTATAGAGCGCACTGGATTTGGTGTGATAAATGTGGACGCGGCTGGCGTGAAGCCGCTTGATTTTGGGCGTATTAGAACTGCAAAAACACTGCCGTTTGCTACCAGACTTCGCGAACTGACGGGTGATCTTACGAGTATAATACTAAAATGGCGTCCCGATTACGCTGCGGTGGAAGAGCTGTTTTTTTCAAAAAATACTAAAACCGCAATGACTGTAGCTCACGCGCGTGGTGTAGTACTCGAGCTTCTGGAGGAGCACGGCATACCTGTTATAGAGCTCAACCCGGGCACCGTGAAGCAATCGATCACCGGTAACGGCCGCGCGGACAAGACGCAAGTCATGCGTATGATTAAGCGCTTGCTGAATATCTCACAACCACTCGCCTCTGATGACGTGGCGGACGCGCTGGCTGTGGCCATGTGCGCATCAACAATGACAAAAACCTATGCGGCTCACTGACCTTCACATACGCAGAATTTTTCAAGCACTGACCGGAGTTATGGTCATGGTGATCGTAGTTGGTGGTTTTTCTCTTTTTTCAAAAGAAGACACACGTCAATTCGCATCTACACTGACTCCACCACCGCTTACAAAGGAAACACCGGAGACCCGCAAGGTGAAGCGGAAAAAATCAGAATCTCAGCTAAACAATATATCGGAAACTCAATACGAGCAATCGCTTGAAAATCTGAAACGTGAGTCTGAAAAAGATCCAAAGAATCCCCTGCTCTATGAGCAAATGGGAGATTTGTTTTTTCTAAAAAAAGACTTCTCGCTGGCTGGACAAAGCTATGAGATAGCCGCACTGCTTGATGCAAAAAATATGACACGGCAGGTGAAGTATGTACGCAGTTTACTGGCGCGCCGCAAGGTGATAGAGGCAGAGCGCGTGCTACTGACATTGGACGCGAACGATGAATCCGTACTCCTATATCGCGGTATAGTATCTGCTTTTCTGAATAAACCTAAGGACAGCAAAGTTGCTCTGTCAAAAATATCTCAATCAACAAATCCATCACTGGCTCAACAAGCGTTGGTTGTACTGAATGCTTACACCACGTACGAGTCCGCAACTGATGCACAACCTGTGTATCTGCAAGCACTCCTGTCCAGAGCGTTCAACGAGCTCGGCGAGTACGAACTCTCAATAGCGCTGGGATTGGAAGCGATCAAGCAAAAAACTGACTATCGTGATGTGTGGCTGGTGATAGGACACAGCTACTTGAGTCAAAATATGTGGAACGATGCGGAGAGTGCACTGCTGAAAGCAGTCAGCCTGGATGCCACTCAATCACTCGCTCACGTACTTCTTGGTTTTACAGAAGAGTCACTAGTCAAACCTATGGAAGCCGCCACACACTTCAAGAAAGCGCTGGACCTTGGCTATGAGCCTGCTTTTGAAATCGCACAAAAACGTGCTGATAATCTCTACGAGGCCGGAGTTTTTGACGAGGCATTAACAGCTTATACCGATCTGATAAATAAAAATTCGGCGCAGTTAAAACCTGAAGCCTACATACGTCCCATGGTGATATATATAGAGCGGCAGAATGAACCTGAGCGCGCACTGGAGTTGGCGCGAGTTCTTGTGGACACTCATCCTGACGATGCTACGGCGATCAATCTCTTCGGGTGGGCTTTGCTTTCGGTTGGCGAGGATGGCGCGGCGGAAGACGCGCTCAATAGCGCGCTCGCGCGCGACGAGAAGCTACCCGCCGCGCATCTCAATCTAGGGAAGCTCTCCCAGCGCCGCGGCGACTTATCGCAGGCGCTGGAGTACTATCGTAATGCATACACATACGGCACTGAGCGCAATGATATCAGCATCACCAACGCCGCCGCGGCGCTGTATAATGCCATCGCAAAAACCATCAACTGATTTTTCTACACTAAAACCTATAATCTATAACCTTCCTATAATGAACTTCCTTCAACCGCTCTTCATCATCGCGCTATTTCTTCTCGGCTCTGCCCTCGGCAGTTTTATCAGCGTGATCTCGTATCGACTGCACTCAAAAAAAACAGGCATCATCACAGGCCGCTCACAGTGTCCTGACTGCGAAGCTCCACTGCAGACACGCGACCTCATCCCTCTAATTAGCTACCTATATCTGCGCGGCAAGTGCAGACATTGCAATAAAGAGATATCGTACCTCTATCCCCTGCTTGAGATAATAAGTGGTTTTCTATTCGTCACGCTGTTTTTCAAGTTTCCATTCATAGACGATGCACTCAATGTTAACGGAAACTTCATATTTCTCTACGCACTGTGGGGATTTTATACATTCATACTTATTTTTACTTTTCTCCACGATCTCCGGTACTTCAAGACCTCCGACCAGATCCTGATTCCAGGAATACTCGTAGGACTCATCGCGACATTTTCATCACTCACTCCGCATCTCATTGATTCTCTTCTTGGGCTCGGGATAGCGGTAACATTTTTTGGCCTGCAGATCGCGATATCAAAAGGACGCTGGCTCGGCGGCGGCGACCTGCGCGTTGGAGCACTCATGGGTGTAATACTTGGGTGGAAACTCACAGTACTCGCACTAATCGTAGCCTACATGACCGGCAGTGTCGTGGGCGTCACCGTGGCAATAAAAAAAGGTCATATCCGCGATGTAAAAATACCTTTTGCACCATTTCTCGTTGTGGGAACCTTCATCGCGTTCTATTATGGTGACGTTATCCTCGGCTGGTATCTGAACTACCTCAATATCTCATGATCGAAGCTAAAAAAGTCCTGCTAATAATTCTAGACGGCTTTGGTATTGGAAAAAAATACGATGGAAATGCTTATGAAAAAGCCAACAAACCATTTTTTGAACAAATTTTTAGTACATATCCGTGGACGCTGTTAAATGCCTCCGGTAGAGCGGTAGGTGTGCCTGATGGCACACAGGGTGGGTCCGAGATAGGCCACTTTACCATCGGTGCCGGACGTGTGACCCTTCAGACGCTCGAAGAGATAAATGATGCGATCGCCGACGGGAGTTTTTTCAAAAATGAAATACTCAAACTGGCATTTAGAAAAGCAAAAGAAAAAGGCGTCGTCCATCTTCTCGGTATGATCTCCGACCAGGGCGTGCACTCCGACCTTCGCCACCTCTATGCGCTAATGAAGATGGCAAAAGACTTCAGGATTCCGAAGGTGTACATACACGCTATCACAGACGGACGCGATGTACCGGAACACAGCGCCGCACAGTACATCGCGGCGATTCAGAAAAAAATACAGGAAATAGGATGCGGTGAAATTGCAACGATCGTCGGACGATTTTTTGCAATGGATCGCGACAAAAACTGGAAGAAGCGCACTAAATTTGCCTACGAACTGTACGTAATGGGCGAAGGAAGAAAGGAAAATAATCCTATACAGGCAATTCGAAATGCATACGCCCGCGGCGTAGATACGGATTATTACATTGATCCAGTCGTGATTAATAAAGAGGCAAAGATAAAAAACGACGAGGTTGTTATTTTTTGGAACTTTCGAAGTGACCGTACAAGACAGCTTACATACCTTTTTACCGGAGAAGAAAAAATCGATTACACTCCAGGAAAAATCGTCCGACCGTATCTCATATGCTTCGGGCCATACTCAAAAACGGCGCCAGTAGCATTCTCCACGCCGATAATACGGAATAATCTAGGCGAGGTTCTCGATAACCACGACATAGCACAACTGCGCATAGGCGAGACACAAAAATTTTCACATGTTACCTACTTCCTTAACTCTCAGAGAACAGAACCTTTTAAAACCGAGACGCGCGTAATGATCGATTCGCCAAAGTGTACATCCTACGCGGAGGTGCCGGAGATGAGCGCTCAAAAAATTACGGATAAACTCATGGAAAATATGAGATTGAAAAAATTTCCATTCATCGCTCTAAACTTTGCGAACTGCGATCTGGTCGGACACTCCGGCGATCTCAACGCGGCTATAAAGGCAGTGGAGATTATCGACAACTGTTTGTCGCAGATAGTTCCGGTAGCGCTAAAAGAAGGATACGACATTATGATCACTGGCGATCACGGCAATGTGGAGTACATGATCTATGAAGAAAATGGCGAACCGTGCCCAAGTCACACCAAAAATCCCGTGCCGTTTATTTTGATTTCGAAACATTACAAACATCTGCGCTCCGAAAGCCACAACGCAATCTCCGGAGGATTGGCCGACATCGCACCTTCAGTTCTAGCCATAATGAAGATAGATCAACCTGTAGAGATGACAGGGAAAAGCCTGGTTTAAAAGTGCTATAATAGGCGCGCTACTATCAACTATTCCCTATGAAGGCTGTTATTTTGGCCGGTGGATCCGGCACCAGACTTTGGCCACTATCGCGTGAAGAAAAGCCGAAACAGCTCCACTCTTTCGTTTCGGAAAAAACAATGCTTCAGGATACAATCGATCGACTGGATTTTCTTTCTATTAACGATATATACATAGCAACAACTGAGCAGTATGCCGATGAAGTTCGCAGACAGGTTCCACAGCTTATAAAAGATCACCTCATAATCGAGCCGGCTCTCCGAGACACCGCGCCTTGCATTTGCAACGCTGCATTGAAAATCGCCGAACAGAACCCGGATGAAATTATGGCGATCGTGTACGCCGACCATTTGATTAAAAACAAGGATGAGTTCATGCGAAAACTCAAAACCGCCGAGGAAGTGGCGCGCGAAGAAGATGTACTGGCGATAGTGGAGGTAAAGGCACAGTCGCCAAATCCAAACCTCGGCTACGTGAAGATCGGCAAGGTCGTGCGCGAGCTTCCGGACGGGACGGAGATATTCGAGCTGGACTCATTTGTGGAAAAACCTGACTACGAAACGGCAAAAAAATACCTCTTCTCATACAAGTACATGTGGAACACCGGCATATACGTGTGGAAGATCTCTACTATTTTAAAAAAATTCAAAACTCTTGCACCGGAGGTGTTCGATGCAGTTTCAAATGGGAAATACGCCGAAGCACCGAAGATCTCCATAGACTATGCAATTATGGAAAAAGTTAACACAAAAGAAGTTCGAATTATTCCGGCAGACCTAGGCTGGAGCGACATCGGTAACTGGGCCGCCTTGCACGAGGAGGCCAGTAACGGGGGTGAAGAAAATGTCGTTCACGGCGAACACATCGGAATCGGTACAAAAGGCAGTGTAATCTACGGAAAAAAAGGAAAAATGATAGCAACGATAGGGCTGGAAGATATGGTAATTGTCGATACGGATGACGCGCTTCTGGTCTGTCCAAAATCAAAGAGCTCGGATGTTAGAAAAATAGTTGAAGAGCTCAAAAGGCAGAATAAAAAAGACTTACTTTAATTTAATATGAAAAAACCTAGCGGCACCCATGATGTTGTTTCAATGCCAGTGGCCAAACCAAAGCCGTGGGGCGGTGAGATATGGTTTTCGTGGACATCAAAGTATGCCGGAAAGATCCTAGAGCTCAAAAAAGGTCATCGGTACTCTCTGCAGTATCATGTACATAAGATGGAAACTCAGTACGTCCTCGAAGGCCTGGTGGAGATGACATACGGGCCATTCGACAAGCTGTCAAAGAAGCCAAAGTGGCTAAAAAAACGGATTTTAAAACCCGGTGACAAATTCCACGTGCCACCGTATACTGTCCATCGTGCAAAAGCGCTGAAAGCTTCTAGGATATTTGAGATTTCAACCAGTGACCTGGATGACGTGATAAAGCTCGCGGACGACTATGGCAGAAAGGGCTCAGGCAATAATGAAAAACTCGACCGCACCTTATCAAAAAATTACTAAGGCATACAACCTATAGCCTAAAACCTTCCCCCTTACTCTCTATCCCCTTTCTCTATGCGTTTTCTATCATGGAAAGTAGCCGCAATTATCCTCGTAGCACTAGTGCTCGGATACGTAGACCTGCCAGATACTTATCAAAGCCTCCCGTTCACACCGCAGTCGGTTAAGGACCGTGGAATACACCTCGGGCTAGATCTACAGGGCGGCTCACAGCTGGACTATAAGATAGACCTGAGAAAAGTGCCGGTCGAAGACCGTGAGACGATAGTGGAGGGCGTGAAAGAAGTGATTAATAAACGTGTGAACTCCCTCGGCGTGTCAGAGCCAAACATATACCTGTCACAAGTCGGAGAGGAACAACACATCATAGTGGAGCTGGCTGGCGTAAAAGATCTGGAAAAAGCGAAAACAATCGTCGGAAAGACGATACCGCTTGAGTTCAAGGAGCAAAAAACAGAGCTTGATCCGGGAGAAAAAACTGCAATTAAGAACAGGGCGCAAGCCCTATTCAATAGAGTGCGCGGCGGCAAAGAAGACTTTGCAGTACTCGGACTGGAAGAGCAGAACGCAAACCCTGGCAAATCATTTTTTCAAACTGTTGAGTTCACTGCACGTGACGGCGTACAGCCGGCCGATGCCGCAGACGCTCTTTTCTCGTCTTCCGCAGGTACAGTCCTACCAAAGCTTTTTGAAACGGAGAACGGCTTATTTATGGTCAAACTGCTTGAAAAGCGTGACTTTGAACGTGAAGACGATATAGCCGCTACGGTAAACGCGCGTCATATTCTAGTCGCGTACAAGGATGCACAGCGCGCCGATGCGGGCATAACCCGTACACGCCGAGAGGCCAAGAAACTGGTGAGTGAAGTGCTCGACAAAGCAAAAGCTGGTGAGGTTGCCTTTGAAGCGCTAGCCAAGGAGTACTCAGACGAGCCAGGCGCAGATGAGAGTGGCGGAAAGTTATCAGCACCTGTCACCGATGACGGCTCATATGTGGAGGCATTTACAAATGCGGCTTTGAAACTGGAAAAAGCCGGCGATATATCCAACATAGTGGAAACCGAGTTTGGATTTCATATAATAAAAGCGGACGCAGTAACGCCTGCAGAAAAGAAAAAAACAATAGAGCCACAAATAAAATACTCGTATCTTTTTGTATCAACCGCACCCGATCAGTGGAAAGAGACTGCGCTTGGAGGACAGCACTTTGTGCGCGCGGATGTGCAATTTGACCAGCTTTATCAGCCACAAATTTCCATTAGCTTCAATGATGAAGGAGCAAAGCTTTTTGAGAAAATTACAGGCGACAATGTAGGAAAGCCGGTTGCTATTTTTGTTGATGGCGTTCTCAAATCATCACCTTCGGTAAGAGAAAAAATAACCGGCGGACAGGCCGTGATCAGCGGCCAGTTTACACCAGATGAGGCACAGGCTCTGGCACGCGACCTCAATACTGGTGCCATACCAGCGCCGGTAGTTCTCACCGGACAGTACACCATCGGTGCCACGCTTGGACAGGAGGCACTATCAAACAGTCTAAAGGCTGGACTTGTGGGCATCATCCTCGTAGCACTATTCATGACACTCTACTATCGCCTGCCAGGACTCATAGCGACCGTTGCACTGGCGATCTATTCTGCAATTTTGATATTCCTACTAAAGGCCGGCCTCCCTCTTGCCGTCTCTTTGTCCATCGGAGTCATACTGTTTATCGTGTTGATGGTAAAAGTTCTCCGTTCGCAGGAACACGGTTGGGAAAAACTTATCTCCGGGTTGCTTTCAATAATTATACTGTTTTTTGTCACCTTCCTGCTGAGTAATCCTATCGTACTCACGCTCGCCGGCGTCGCCGGCGTGATCCTCTCTATAGGTATGGCTGTGGATGCCAACATACTGATATTTGAGCGTCTAAAGGAAGAGCTCCGACTCGGACGCCCAGTGCGAGATGCTGTTGAGATCGGCTTTGATCGCGCATGGAGCAGTATCCGCGACTCCAACTTCTCATCACTCATCACGTGCGGAATCCTCTTCTTCTTTGGTACATCAATCATTCAGGGATTCGCATTTAACCTAGCGGCAGGCATCTTGATCTCTATGTTCACGGCCATCACAGTAACACGCGCATTTTTGCTACTTCTTATACAGAGTCCGCTAGGCAAGAAGCAATGGCTTTGGGGCGCACAGCGTATCGAGGGGGGCGAGCGTCCACCGCTACATATTATGGAGCGTAAAAAAATATGGTTTAGCTTCTCGGGAATACTGATCCTTATCAGTCTCGTATCTTTTGC
>JBBTWW010000128.1:0-6123 GCA_038062595.1 Patescibacteria group bacterium
AATCTGGAGATCATCTCCGCCATCTGGCCCCTGGTAAGATCTGCATTAAAAGCGCTGATGTCCGGTGGAATCAAATTGTCTTCTCCGGCGGACTCTACGTATCCGCGATACCACTCGGATGAGTCGATTGCGGCGTTCCTGCCAAATGCGGCGGAAACAATTTTTAACGCCTCCACAAAATTTACATTTCTTCCGGGCTGAAATGTCCCGTCAGGGTAGCCGCTCACAATTCCTGCATTTTTTGCCACACATATATAAGACGCGAACCAGGCGCTGTCGTATACATCACGAAAACCATCATCTCCGCACTGATCAATTTCGAGTCCGGAAAAAACTGTTTCGACAACTATCTTCGTAAGCTCTGCGCGATTAATAACCCTGTTTGGCTGAAATGTTCCATCCGGGTAGCCTCCTACAATGCCGCGTTCCTCAACAAATTCGATCGCCTTTTGATAATCGTGAAAATCAACGTCACTGAAATAGGCAATAGCCGACTGGCTGATTGCAATTAATAATACAGAGATTATTACCGTTTTTTTCATTGCCATCGATTAGCCAAAAAACAATGACAGTCTAGTCCAATATACACAGCCCAGCAATAGTCCGTTACAAGACTACATATTGGCAAAGTAGTTTTCGAAAAACTTCTTGCAGGTGGCGAGGCTCTTTTTTACCTTTTCGTCATCGCCGACTTTAAAAAACTTCGGATGTATTTTAAACGACACGGCGCCTTTAAATCCGTCTTGCTTCAGTTTTGTCAGGAAGCTCTCGAGCGGGAGCACACCCTCAACAGGCATCTGGTAGCCCTTGCCGCGGCGCACATTTGATACGTGTACGTGTACGAGATACTTGCGCAGTACGTTGTACACGCGAATGAGATCATCATGTTTATATGCAACACGCGTGGTGTCTAGCGATGCGTGTTTGAATTTTTTCAGCTCGCCTAGATTTGCCATCGCATGCTCAGGGATAATACCAAGGAACATATCCGACGGCGCGTTTTCAAGTGCGATAGAGAGCTCCTCTTTTTGTCTTATCTTTGGTATCTCGATAGTCAGCCACTTAATATAATTGAAGTTCAAAAGCTTTGGTGGCTGTATGATTATCACTTTTACTCCCAGTGCTTTCGCCATGTCCACTGCGTGCAGTACAGTTTTTGCTGTAGCGTTCGTAGGCGTCTGTATACTTAAGACAGGTAGATCATACTGTGCGGACAGTGACTTGATGTACTCGACGTTTTGCGTATCAAAATCTTTCAATTCTATAGAAAGGTCGACGCCGTCAAAGCCAGCGTCTTTTACAAAGGCAAATATGCGATTCAGCCCGTAACCCTGAAGTGTATCTGTAGAAAGGAGAAGTTTTGACATGGTTCTTTTAAGTTTTTTAATCAATATATTTTACCATAAAACGGAGCCTTATTCAACCCTTATACCCTGTAAACAGGTTAGGTACAAGCTTTGACTGACTTCAGATAAGTTTTATTCAACAGATTAATTTATATCTTCGATGCCACCCATGTACTGTTTCAATACTTCCGGTATTCGAATGTGGCCTTCTTTGGTCTGGTAGTTTTCTATGATTGCGACCAGGGTGCGGCCGATGGCTACTGCGGTTCCATTTAGCGTGTGTACGAGTGCGGCCTTGCCGTCGGTGCCTTTGAATTTGATATCAGCACGACGTGATTGATAATCAGTGCAGTTACTGCACGATGTCAGCTCGCGGAATTTTCCCTGTGAAGGTATCCACACTTCTACGTCATATTTTTTGGAGGCGGGGGAGTGACGCAGTTCTCCTCCGCAGATATTGATAACTTGATAGTGCAGTCCGAGCTCCTGCATGATTTCTTCTTCAATTTCCAAAATCATTTCGTGTTCGTTCACTGATTCATCCGGAGCGCAAAAACTAAACATCTCGAGTTTGTCGAACTGATGTACGCGAATTATTCCACTCTGGTCTTTGCCGTAGCTTCCGGCCTCGCGGCGGAAGCAAGTGGAGTATCCTACGTATCTTTTTGGCAGTTCTTCTTTTTTCAAAATTTTTCCCGCATGCATCATCGTGAGTGCAACCTCCGATGTGCCGACGAGAAAAAGATTGTCATCCTCAGGATTCACATGATAGATCTCATTGCGATCAGCCGGGAAAAATCCGGTGGCGAACATTGCTTCTTCTTTGACCAAAACCGGCGGTATCACCGGCACGAATCCTTTTTTGGCGAGCTTGCTGATGACAAATTGTACGAGCGCAAATTGCATTAGCGCCGCGCCACCCTTGAGGTACGCGAAGCGCGAACCGCTACTCTGCGCGGCGCTCTCCGTATCGATAATTCCCAGCTTCGTCCCGAGCGTCAGATGGTCGAGTGGGGTGAAATCAAACTCTGGTTTCTTTCCATGTGTGCGTATCACCACGTTGTCATTCTCATCCTCGCCAGCCGGCACCGAGCTCTGCGGAAGATTTGGCAACATGTACATGAGTGACTTGATCTCTTCGTCCAATTTTGTGAGTTTTGGCGTCAGCTCCTGCGCCTGCTCCTTGATATACTGCATCTCGTCCAGCACTTTTTTCTTCTCGTCGCCGGACAGCTTTGGTATCTCCTTGCTCGCCACATTTTGTTTTGACTTAAAATCTTCCGCTTTTTGCTGTAGTGCGCGACGCTCTTTGTCCAGCGTAACTATATTATCAATAGTCACCGGATCAACGTGATTTATCCGAAATCTTTTTTTTACCTCCTCTGTCTGCTCGCGGATGAGTTTTATATCAATCATACACGCCGAATTATATCACAAAGTTCAAACAGGCCGAGTTGATGCAGTATCGCTTGCCTGTCCCTTCGTGCCCTCCCGGCGTTGACCCTCCCGGCCCGTCATCAAATAGATGTCCCAGGTGCCCGCCGCACCGCGCGCACACCACTTCCGTGCGCACCATGCCGTGACTATCATCGACTACTGTCTTCACATTTCCGCTCTCCATCACGCGGTCAAAACTCGGCCAACCCGTGCCGGAGTCAAATGTTCGTCTGACATCTGTGTGTCCATGCCATGCTTATATCACGCGCGCTTTTTCCTAGCCAGCACCACTTTGAATGCACCGCCATTACTGGTTTCCTGTATTGCCAATATCACACCGGCAGTTTTTTTTGTTTTCAATAATGCTTCTATTGCAGGTTTTATTTTCGGCTTATTATCCTTAGAGTGCCGTCCGCGTCCGGTTATTATTTCCACTACTCGCATTCCGGCAGTGCCAGTCTCAGAGAGAAAGCGTGTCGCTTCTTCTACCGCCGTCGCTACCGTATATTCGTGCAAGTCTATCGTCCTTTGCGGATCGCTCGTCAGCAGTGCGCGTATCGCATCTTTGCGCTCATCGCCATCCGCCGGCACAGCATCTTTGTCAGGTACTTTACCGGCATCAAGTGACGCCGCTAACATATCTGCAAAACTTTTGGCAGTAGCTTTTGGAATCAAGTCGCCTTTTTTATCGGTGCCAGCACCAGCATCAGCATTAACACCAGCGTCAGGCTCTCTGCCTGTTCCAAGGAAAAGTGAGGCAAAATCATCCGTGCCGAGATCCCGTATTCTATCTTTTTTAGCCATAGGCCAAAGAATTTAACATGTTTAAATACGCATGTCAATCTATTGACAAAGTAGGCATTCCAGGTGTCTCAAACACAGGTGAATAACCTAATAATCGCCCGTGGATCACGGCGCGACATCACGCCCATCAAATGCACGAGAGTTACGGTACCGATTAGCGGCAGGTAATTCATATACACATTGTATCAGTTATTTGCCTTTTTTATATCCCTGCGCCCGGACGTTTTTAATTTTGCATAATCTTTGCGGAACCGCTTTGTTTACACCCCATCCAGGTCATCAAACAAGGCCCTCTTGCTATCATATGTCTTGACTCCTTTTCCGGTTTTGGCCTCGTTAAGAGCCTTTTGCAGTTTTTTGTTTGGTACTTTTGACGGGAGAAAAGGAAAGCCGCCAGATCTCGTGATCTCGGTATAAAAAACGCTAATGGCGACCGCAGGCGTTATACCCTGTTCCTCCAGGATACCCTCCGCCTCCCTTTTTAGACCGGGATCGATTCTATATTGAAGTCTTGTAGACGGCATAAAAGCAATTTTATTAACCTACTCCAGTTGTACTCCACTTGTCACTAATCGGCAAGGCGATTTTAAAGAAGCTCCTGGCGTCCGGGTATAGTTAGTTGTACACCAGCGAACGAAGAGAGCGTGTTTCGGCTGTGCGTTAAAATGAGATAACCTTGTCGCTTTCTTTTACCAATTCATATAGGTCTTTCATTGTAGACATGGGACACGTTTCTGAGCCTTCCGATTCACGGCTCTTCAAACATGTGCCACAGGCAAAAATTTTACCATTTTTCTCCAAGAAAGATTTTGTTTGTTCCTTGATGGTAAATTTTTCGTTGTCGAGGTCTTCATACTCGACTCCTTTTGCCAGTAGGAAAATTTTTACAGTATCACCTTCTTTAAGCGAAAAATTTGCGAATCGGAAGGCGTTCCATACTGTTTCAGCATCGTTTGAATAAATGACTATTCCTAGTTTCATAAATTAAAGTTAATTATGTGCCCATATTAGCACAGCCGAAATGGCGTAAAACTATTTACTATCTGGGATTAGCTACTCTTTTTTCCCCTCATCCACCACCTCGGCATCTACTGCTTCGTCTTTGGAGCCGGTGGCAGAGTTGCCGCCACTACCGTCGCCTGATGGTTGGTCGCCGCTTGGCTGGGCTTGAGCTTTGTAGAGCTCCTGGCCGACTTTTTGGATCTCCTGAGAGAGGTCTTCAGTGGCTTTTTTGATGTCGTCTATACTCGCTTCTTTATTTTCGAGGAGCTTCTTTAAGCCAGCTACTTTTTCCTCTATCGGACCTTTTACGCCGCTCGAGACTTTGTCGCCGACTTCTTTCAGGGTTTTCTCGGTCTGCATTACTAGTGAGTCGGCCTTGTTTCGTACCTCCACGCCTTCATACTTTTTCTTGTCTTCTTCGGCGTGCACTTCGGCTTCTTTTCTCAGCTTTTCCACCTCATCATCGCTCATGCCGGAGCTCCCAGTAATAGTAATGTGCTGTTCTTTGTTTGTGCCCTTGTCCTTTGCCCTCACCGTGAGGATGCCATTGGCATCAATGTCAAATGTCACCTCTACCTGCGGCACACCGCGCGGAGAAGGCGGGATACCATCGAGGACAAAAGTGCCCAGCTGTTTGTTGTCGGCATGCATGGGGCGCTCACCCTGGGCTACCTTTATCTCCACCGAGGGCTGGTTGTCCGCCGCTGTGGAAAATGTTTGAGACTTGCTTGTAGGGATAGTGGTGTTTCGCTCAATCATTTTTGTAAATACGCCGCCGAGAGTCTCAATGCCAAGAGAGAGGGGAGTCACGTCGAGCAGGAGCACATCCTTCACATCGCCCTGGAGTACACCGCCCTGGATACCCGCGCCCAGCGCGACCACTTCGTCAGGATTGATACCGCGATGGGGTTCTTTTCCAAAAATCAGCTCAACTTTTTTCTGCACCGCCGGCATGCGCGTCATACCACCAACGAGAATGACCTCATCAATGTCGCTAGCAAATACCTTTGCATCTTTCATTACTTTACTGCAAGGTTCCACAGTTTTTTCAATCAACTCGGAAACCAAATCTTCCAGCTTGGAACGCGAAAGTTTAATATTCAGATGCTTCGGTCCATTTTGATCCGCTGTGATAAATGGAAGATTAATATCCGTTTCGTGAGTTGAAGAAAGCTCAATTTTTGCCTTTTCTGCGGCCTCTTTCAGGCGTTGCAGGGCCATCTTGTCTTTTTTGAGATCGATGCCTTCCTGTTTATTGAACTCTGCCAGGAGCCACTCCATTACGATATTATCAAAGTCATCACCGCCAAGCTGTGTGTCGCCATTCGTGGCGAGAACCTCGAACTGTTTCTCTCCGTCTACATCCGCGAGCTCAAGAACAGAAATATCAAAAGTACCCCCACCCAGGTCATACACCGCAATTTTTTTATCCTTACCCTTCTTGTCCAGACCGTACGCCAGCGCGGCCGCCGTCGGCGCGTTGATAATGCGCTTCACATCCAAACCGGCAATTTTCCCGGCATCTTTCGTAGCC
>JBBTWW010000129.1:0-11805 GCA_038062595.1 Patescibacteria group bacterium
TCTTGGAAAACATATTGCTCCTTCCATTATGCAGAACGGAAAAGAAGAGAAGAAAATGGTTTTTAAAATGGAAATCCCCCGTAAGGGGGAAATGCCATATTCACTTAAGTATAGTTGCAACAAAACTATTATAACATAATGAAAAAATCAATCGTGCCAACTGAATTTATCGAAAATTCAATACACGTAATCAGGGGACAGCGAGTGATGTTAGACGAAAATCTAGCAAAATTATATTGCGTTTCAACCAGCAGACTGAATGAGCAAGTAAGCCGCAACATTGAACGTTTTCCGCTCGATTTTTCATTTAAATTAACCAATTTGGAATGGGCCTGTTTGATGTCGCAAGTTGCGATATCAAAGAAAAAAGGAGGCAGACGCAAATTACCGCGCGTCTTTACCGAACAGGGAGTGGCCATGCTGTCAAGCGTATTGCGCAGCAAGCAAGCGATAATTGTAAACATAGAAATTATGCGAGCATTTATACGCATGCGTCATATCATCACGTCGCAAAACAAACTTAGCGAGGAATTGATTAGGCTGAAAACTTTTTTCTTGCAACACTCGCAAAAAACAGGGCAGGAGTTTTGTAAAGTGTGGAGAGCTATTGACAGTCTTATTGCCGCTAATGAGAAAGGGAAAGATCCGATCGGATTTAAGCTTGATTCTAATGCCAGACTGTAACGCGAAACTTATTCCCACTCGATCGTGCCGGGTGGTTTGTTTGTGATGTCGTAGAAGACAGCGGAGATGCCGGGGATTTTTAAAATTTGCACAGCGGCTTTTTGGACTTCTTTCCATGGGAGCTCGGTAAAATTTGCCGTCATGGCATCAGTCGAACTGACCGGACGAAGCACGATGGATTCAGCGTTTTTTGAATTTATGCTGACCGGGATTAGAACGGTCGGACACTGCCAAACCAACTGTTTTTTGTCTATCTTTCTAATCATTTTCATAACTATATCATCGGCTTTTTGTAAGCGAACAATGCGTTGCGGCGTGATCGATGATGGCGTAATTGAGGCCGATAAAATCGGCTTTTTGTCTCTTTTGGCAATTAAAACAAGAACTCTGTTCACACGGGGATCTTTATTTGTAATCCATGGAGACGACAAACGCAGGGCCTCCCAATCGTGTTGAGATTGCAGTTCCAATACAAGCGGATGGCGGTATGTGCGGCCATCGCCCTGAACGCCTACGCTTTTGATCGGCAATAAATGTTGCGCTGCTATTGTTATTGGTCTCGACGAATCAATAATTGGATCAAATACGAGATCGTTCAATTTTAAATAGCTACCATCTGCTTTTTTTGCACACAGACAACGAACACCAAGGCCCGGGCCGGGGAATGGATGACGCATAACCAAACTTTCTGGAAGGCCCAGATTTTTCCCGACCTCACGCACCTCATCCTTGTAGAGCTCCTTTAACGGCTCTACCACCAGTCCTTTTTTTATCATCTCTTCAATCTCGGGTACGCGATTATGGTGGGTTTTTATCTTATCTGCGTGCCTGGTTCCACCAGTCTCGATGGTGTCCGGATAGATGGTGCCCTGACCAAGCAGCCAGTCTTTTGGATTGAGTTTTAATTTCTTCACCTCCCGGCGTTGGACGGTTAGAAACATATCACCGATGATTTTTCTTTTTTGCTCCGGATCAGAAACTCCTTTCAAAGACTTAAAAAAATCTGCGCCGGCAGAGACTCCATGGAAGTTTTTGTAGCCGAGTTTCTTCAGTCCAGCCGCAACCTCGCGACCTTCATTTAGGCGCATGAGGCCTGTATCGACAAACAGGCCATAGACGCGGTCCTGACCGAGAGATTTATTTAACAACGTAAACGCAACCAGTGAGTCGACGCCTCCAGAGACGAGCATGAATACTTTTCGATCACCTACCTGTAGCTTCACGCGTGCGATTTCGTCAGCGACGAATTTCTTCATGTTCCAGGATTTTTTGGCGCCACAGAGCTTTATAAAATTACCGAGCATTTTCATACCCTCGGGCGTGTGCGTGACCTCTACGTGAAATTGCACTCCAAAGATTTTCTTTTTAAAATCAGCAATGGAAGAAAAACGCTGGTCGGATGAAGCGGCGGTCTCTACAAAACCTATCGGCAAGCGGGTGACAGAGTCGCCGTGTGACATCCAAACGCGAGTGGGGGAGTGGACACTTGAAAATAATCCTTTTTTCTGAAGAACAGTGAGCTGTGCCATACCATACTCACGTCCACCTACACTCTCGACAGCACCCTTTAGCGTGTGAACTATCAGCTGGTGGCCGTAGCATATGCCGAGAACCGGAATGCCAAGTGACAAGATTGCTGGATCTATGCGTGGAGAGTTTTTTTCATAAACACTCTGTGGGCCACCCGAGAGTATAACCCCCTTGCAATCGCTCAAATCCTTGGGCCGAACGTTATTGTCATAAATCTCCGAATACACACCAAGACGCCGCACACGGTTTGCGATCAGGTGCGCATACTGCCCCCCGAGATCTATGACGGCCACCTTGTCCACAGTTTTCATATGCTTCATGGCCACATCTTAGCAACTACTCCTGCGGTCCGCCAATATCATCAAAATACCCATGCCCCTGCGCTAGAGTGACGACAAGAGGGTCCGGTTCGGTAAAAATACCGTTACGGTCACGAAGATTTTTTAAAACCAGTTCGTAGCTCTCATTTGGCTGTTCGCTCATACCGCCAAGGTACAGGGTGATCCTGTCGTCCTGATAATCAATTGCCTTCACGAAAACCTGGTCGGTTAGCGCCGGTGTTCCAGTGTTGAGATCTCGAATTTGGTAATTCAAGCCCTCGATAGCATCTTCGGCGCGTATCGCACGGTCAAATGAAAGTACGATCGTATCAGTACCCTGCAGTGCCGTATCAGTAAGGAGAGGTGGATTTGGATTTGTGAAAAAAGATGCGGAGAAGTGTGTGTCGGAAATGAGTTTGGTCTGGGCCAACGCCACGTGCTCACGAACATCAAAGTCTGTGCTCGCAATCAGAAACTCTTTTGGAGTATTTAGAAAAACGACAAAATCGTCGCGTGTACCCGGCTGTTTTGAAACAAACAATGAGTATGCGTCGGTATTAGCAATGCCATCGGGCAATTGGTAAGAATACCGTATGGTCATACCTTGACCTGGATTGAGCTTTATAACTTTTGAAAAAACGTGCGCATTGCGGTAGGTATCCTCCGTATCCGCATCTTTACTTATAATCCTGCTCTCGAGCGGTATATAACTTTTTAATATTCCTTTGTACGGAACTTCACCCATGTGAAACAAACGAACCTCGAGCGTGGCTCTCATGGTAAATGCTTCCTCGAGTGTACGTTCCACGTTTACCGAGTACGATACTCGACGCGAGATATATCGGTCGGACTTTAGCCCGCCAAAATTGGCCATATTCCAAGCTACAAAGTCACCGGCTTCTGGAAATATAAGCTGACCATCCCATTTATTGCCCGATATTTTTTTTGCCAGAAGCGAGTTTTTGAAATGTACCATAATGTCTTTTTCATCCAGCGCCTCCCTAACTACATCCGCCACTACTCCGTAATTCCAGACAAAAACAATCGTCTTTCGTATTAGCGCATGCACAAAATCGGAGCCGATTGTCTTGTCAATTCCCGCACTTTGCTCTTCAGATAAATTCTGTGAAATTATGGAAAAAAAGTTTTGTGGCGTGACCTCCTGCCCGCGAACCTTAATAGAGTCCACGAGAGCAAGCAAGCTCTCCATAGCACGGAAGTTGACGGCGACAACACCGTCGAGTGGCAGGGATGGAAAAGAATCCTCGAATGAGCTCTTCAAATCCGCGACACTAACGGTGAAATCAGGATTTATATTTACATCTCGAAATCCATATGTCTTGTCTCCGATAAGATCGGCGACCGAAGATGGCATGTCGAAGTTTTGTTTTTCTGCGATCTTACCGAATGAACTGCGAATTGAGAAACCTGTATAAATGCCGTGTCGAAATTTTATCACTCCATAGAATGGGATAAATCCGCCAGTTGGGCGAAGCTCGTTATTATCCTGAAAAACAACAAGATAGTTGCGATTTGAACCCGGGAATCCTATCAGCCGTATAAAGTCCGGAAAAAATCCACGAAAGTTCCAAAATGCCACCGTCGTCCAGAGTAGGAAAAACACGACAAAGGCGCCAATTGAGATCAAAGCGTAAAAAAGTCCTTTTTTTTGCAGTCTTGTAAGCGGCATCTCCCCCGGTTAATAACAGGAGGTGAATTCTACCTGTTATAATCTGTTTGTCAATACCAGGTGGTGGCCGGTTTCGTACTACTCCAACCTGAAGCGCGCCTTGAAATGGCGTAAAGAAAGGTCTCTGCCGTATACCGGAATCGCCTTCGGGATGTTCTTTTTCCTCTCATATAGTTCTTTTATGCAGTCAGCAACGTAGAACAAATCTTCGATCTCATACTTGTTCCGCGGGACGGCACATCGAACGAAATTATTTTGCGGAGAGTGTTCAGTCTTTTTAACTGGATCATATTTGCCAAAAGCAAAGGCACCAAGCTCACACAGACGCACACCTTTTAGCAACAAAAGTCCCGTAAGTGATATACCGCCAAAATCTTCTTTCTTCATTTTTGTCCCAGCAAAAAACTTATCTACATCTATGTATACCGCATGCCCACCAAATGGCGCCATCACTGGTATGCCAAGTTTCCGTAAATATTCACCAAATCTTTCTACCTGTGTGACACGGCTTTTTAAATACTGTTCCTGAACAACCGTCTTCAAGCCCTCGGCGACAACCATAATATCGCGGCCGCTCATACCTCCGTATGTAGGATGACCCTCGACAAGAATCTGGTGATCACGAATATCATTTAGAAGTGTTTTGTATTTTGAAAGCAATCGAGAGTTTTTGCGTATAACAAGAGCACCGCCCATATTTGACAGGCCATCTTTTTTTAGAGAAATCGTAAATCCATCGCAAAGCGAAAACATCCTGTGCACTATTTTTGAAATTTTCATTTTGGAATATTTTTTCTCGCGTTGCTGAATAAACCAGGCGTTTTCTGCGAAACGACAGGCGTCAAGGAACAACGGCTTGTCGTGCCGATTGCATATTTTTCTTGTCTGCTCAATATTTTCAAGCGAAACGGGTTGTCCACCGCCGGTATTGTTTGTGATCGTGAGAAATACCATAGGAATATTTTCTGCATTTTTCTTTAGCAAAACTTCCAATGCACGTACGTCCATGTTGCCTTTGAACGGATAATCTTCAGCCTGGCGCAGGTGATGATCAAATAAGTTCACGGCCGTCATGCCGCTGTCCTCGATATTGGCATGAGTGGTATCAAAGTGTCCGTTGCTGGGAATAACCAGATTACTTCCACCTCGGCTGATGAAGCGGAATAGAGCGTGCTCTGCGGCGCGACCCTGGTGGAATAGAAATACCTCCATCTCGTCCAGTGGAATGCCAAACGTCTGCTCAAAACTATTCAATAGCTGAAAATATCCGTAGTTACTACCGTATGCCTCATCACCGAGGAACATAGCCGCAAGCTGTTCGGCCGTGAGGGTGGTGGTGCCGGAATCTGATAACAAATCACCTCCCTGTAGCATCTCCGAGGGAAACTGGAATACATTCCACCCGGCGGCCAGGGCCGCTTTCATACGTTGCTCCAGCGTAAAAACATGATGCATACGCACGCTTGCATTGACGTATGCACGCGGCGCATGAACTGTCTCGAACGACATGAGCGATTTTACATCCTTCATGATTAAGACGGATTAGAAACTTCGCGAAAACGCTTTACTACAAACTCCTTATCAAGAGCTTCCAGGAACCACCCTGCTTGCGGCCCGGAGTCCTTTCCCAGCAGTGCTATATAAATCGCGGCGAATGCATTCTTGGCATCGAGAGGGGACTGTTTCCTCAACTCGTGAATTGCACCGTGCAGTTCCTCTCCGCTGGATTCTTTTGCATCCATTAGATCAGCGATGTCTCGCAGAAATTTTTGCTGATCCGGAGTCAAATTTCTTGCAACCTCCGGAGTGTTTTTTTGAAGTTCAAATTTAACACGCTCAGATGCGTAATCGCTAAGCCACTTTTTACCTAGTTCGACGCGCAAACCAAGCTCTTTTTCATCCTCCACTGTAAGTGTGCCGCCCTTTAATTTTTCCACTTCCTTTTCAACATCAATATGCGGAAGTTGAAGTAAAAATGCCACTCGTGAAAAGCGCGGAAGAAAATGTTCGTCCGCATGCGACGGGTCAGTCTGTGAAAAATGATACAGGCGTTTCATATCTTTTTTTTCATTTTCATCGATCTCTACATTGGTAAACTCCGGCTTGCCACCAAAGTACACGCGAGCTACGTCATCATGGCGGTCGTACAGTCGCGGAATAGTGTCTCCCTCCGGATCAAAGTCGATCGGCTGATTCGGCTGCTTGCCAATCATCAGAAATCTCAGCATCTCTGGCGGAATAAGATCCGAAACTTCTTTTGCACTCGCTCCTTTACCCTTTGACGAGCTCATCTTTGCGCCGCCAAAAAGAAAAAACTCATATGGAATATTAAAAGGCACATGTCCACCGAGTACCTCGGTCGCCACCCTCACCGACACATCACGTGAACCGCCGGCGGCGTTATGATCCTTGCCGGAGCCTTCTATATCAACATTATTTCCCTGCCACTTTACGGCCCACTCTACCTTCCACGGAAGTTTTCCGCGGCCATCGTACGGATCTGTTTTTCCATTATAACCGCAACCGCGCGCCCACTTCACCATATTTTCCTCACAGTGATATTCAACCTCTTTTCCATGAACACCAATAACACGAGTAGTACCTATCTTGCCGCATTTTTCACAAATCACCTGCAGAGGATACCAGTCATCACCCTTTTCCGATCCACTGACCTCTTTATATATCGCACGAATTTTTTCCGGACTCTGCAGTACCTTATCAATCCATTTATTATAAATTCCCTTTGAGTACAACTCGCTTGCTAGAACATACTCGATCTCTTTTCCTTCGCGGAAGCCCATTTTTTCAATCACGCTTTTTATCTCCTGACCGAAATAGTCCGGGAAATTTTTGAACCCTGGTTCCGGAGACGGAACATCTTTTAGCGGTTTCCCCATAAACGGCGCGAACTTTTTCTCATCCAAATACACAGGCATGCCGTCCATAGGATCGGCATCATTCAGCTCAAAAATATACCTGACTTCACAGCCGCGTTCGCGAAGAGCCTGCGCCACTACTCCGTGAATAACAAAACCGCGAAGTGAGCCGATGTGCACGCGCCCTGAAAGCGTCTTTTCATCTCGCACGATGAACGACTTTTTGCCAGGAAAAGCCTTTATGATCTCGTCAGCAATGTGGTCTACCCAGAACATGCCAAAAGTATATCACACACCCGCATACTCGCGATCACGGGCGATATCTAGAAATTTCATCTTTTCCTTCTCGAACATTAGCTCGACGTGGCCGGTAGGACCATTGCGATGCTTGCGGATAAAAAGATCCGTGAGACCCTTGCGGTCAGTGTCTTCCTCGTAGTAATCCTCACGATACATCATAAGCACCACATCGGCATCCTGCTCGATGGCGCCTGACTCGCGGAGGTCGGATAGCTGTGGAATCTTTGACGGGCGGGACTCCACCGCGCGCGATAGCTGTGACAGGGCGATGACCGGAATATGAAGTTCACGTGCCAGATTCTTGAGAGAGCGGGATATCTCGGAGATCTCCTGTACGCGATTTGACTGATACACCGGCTTGCCAACGGTCATCATCTGCAGATAGTCAACGATAAGAAGATCAAGTCCGTGCTCAGCCTTGAGGCGGCGCGCCTTTGTACGGAGCTCTGAGATAGAGCTACCGGACGCGTCATCGATAAAAATGTGTGTCTGCGTAAGATCGTCCATGACGGAACCCATGCGTGCAAAGTCTTCGTCGGTGAGCTTGCCTGTCCGCATCTTCCACGAATCTACCCCGAGCAGTGCGCAAAACATGCGCTCGACGAGCTGTTCTTTGGCCATTTCGAGGGAAATGATACCGACAGTATTGTTATGACGCGCAACGTGCTGTGCGATATTCAGAGCAAATGCCGTCTTACCCATGGCCGGGCGGGCGGCGATGATTATGAGCTCGGAAGGATGTAGTCCGGAAAGTACATTGTCGAGACTGCGGAATCCGGTGGGAATACCAAGATACTTGTCCTTTGACAGAGGGTCATGGAGATCGGAAATCTTCTCGTACGTCTGGGCGAGAACATCTTTTATGTGGATAAAGCGATCCTTTACAAATGTTTGTGAAACTGAAAATAAAGCTTTCTCGGCATCCTCAATAAGATCTTCGAGGTCGCGGGTCTCGTCATATCCCAGGCTCACCACCTTGTCTCCCGCCATAATAAGCTTGCGAAGAGTGGACTTGTGCTTGACGATCAATCCGTACTGCACGACGTGCGTAGCGGTGGGGACCTCCGCCGTGAGCTCGGCAAGATATGAAGCTCCTCCTATGGCCGCGAGCTTGCCGTGATCTTCCAGGAAAGTAGCTAGAATTTTTAGGTCTATAGGTAAACGCTTGGTATACAGGTCGAACATCGCCTGATATATTTCACGATGGATGTCGTAATAAAAATCATCCGGCCCTAGAAAGTCTGCAATCTTGATGATCGCATCTTTATCCATCAAAAGTGAACCGAGAGTTGCTCTCTCCGCCTCGTTGCTTCTCGGCATTACTTTTGTGAGTGGTACATCTGCCATTGGGAGATCACTCTAGCCCGAAGGGTATGGGAGCTTCAAGAAAACCGGATTGACGGGTAGGGAATTTCATTAAAATTTAATTAACTCTGGCGCTGGACTGAAGCTGACCCTATCTATACACTGCTTCAAAAATACCTTTTGCCAAGCGTCCCATCTGACTCTCCGGTACGCCACAAAAAGCTACACGAATGCCGTTCCAGAGAATTTTCCCGTCTTTGTCTTTTACGGTATTTGGAACAACGCCGATCTTGTACTCACGCAATAACTTTTCTGCTATATCCTTTGCGTCTATTTCCGGAACTATGTTCATGTAGCAAAAAAATCCGCTGTTAAAAGGATCAGCCCATATTTTTCCACGTCCATACTCCTCGTAACACTTTTCTATCTCTGACTTTAGCGCGCGGTAGCGTCGACCAAGTAGATCTATTTTTGATGTAACCTCTTTTTCCCACTCCTCCGGCGCATCCAGTACTGCCTCCGTCATAGCCTGTCCAACGCGTGAGCAGTTTGAGATCGTGCCACGCACCACTCCGGCCAGCTTATTGGCCACCTCTTCGCAGAAGCCTTTGTGCTCCTCCTCCGACATCTCGGTGCCATCGGTTTTATTTGCAAAAACAGTGATGAAGCCTACACGCAGACCGTACACGAGCATGGATTTTGACACTCCGTCCATTTTTACCATGGAAAAATTCTTCATTCCTTTTGGAAAAACACGATCAAAAATTGACTTACGAATACCATCACCGTCATACACATACCCCTCGTAAGCGTCGTCCAAAACTATGACAAATGGAACGTCCGGATTTTTCCCTGCAATTTCCTGCAGTGATGAGATAAGTACGGCGGCTTCCTTTTCATTTGGAGTAAATCCGGTCTGGTTGTGTGGAAAATTCAAGAGAAGCACGACTTTTTTTTGTCTCTGCGCACATGACTCAACCTCCTGTGCGATGCCATCAACATCGAGCCGCCCGTCAGCATTGAAAAAGGGGATCGGGGTGATCTTCATCCTCTGCATCGTGGGAAGAATAAGGTTGTAATTGCTCCAATATTTTTCAGGCGTGAGCATCTCCTCGCCCTCGTTCATCAGCATCATACCCATGATGTATATGCCGTGTGTAATACCATTCGTGACCACCGGAGTGGAAGCGTAGCGCTCCAATTCCGGCGAATTCTTTAACATTCGCGCACGCCACTTCTCGCGAAGAGTGAGCAGTCCGGGCATCGGAGCGTATTCAAAAACAGCGCCACCGACTTTTTTGAAAAAATCATCCGACAAAAATCCCTCCATCATCGGGATATAGCAGTTCTTACCGTCATCCTCCACTGCCGTGCCTAGTGTGGCATTTACCTCCGATTCTTTTTTTGCGCGTCCAGACCAGTAAAAAATACCCTGCGGGGAAACTATCTCTTTCCCAAACTCAGAGAGCGCCGGCCAAATGCTTGTTTTTTCCAAAATCGGGAACTGGCTCATGCCATAATCCTACTGTAGGCGAAGCCTGCGGTCAATTTGAGGATTTTTCTTCGACGGGAGTCGGCGGACAGGCCATATTAACATAATCTACAACCGCATTCACACGAGTACTGACCCTGGCTGTGGTCTCCTGACCGCAAGAGCTTAAAGTAAGACTTTCTTGAGCCGCTGCTACGCTTGTTACGGCTTCGACACACGCATCGCCAATACTTCCTACGGCGTCACCATCTGCTATATTTTTGGCCATCTTTGCCTCGTTAACGGCATCCTGCAGAACAGTTAATACACTTCGGACATCCTCTGCGCATCTCCTAACCCTTTCGAAAACAGGTAGATCCGGAGTCCTGGATGTATCATTTTTACTTCCGGCTTCAACAGCACTCAAGGCAATTCTAGTCCCCTCCGGCGTAGTTTCAGCCGCGCAGGAAACCCCCGATACAGCAAGTATAGTACCTAATGCAACTTCATTTAACCTCATGCGCGAAGTATATCACACTAACTTTAATCCGCGGAAGGGTTTGAAGTCGCGGGGGTTGTTGGTTAGGAGGGGGATATCATTGACAATTGCCGTGGCGGCGATGACAGCATCAGGAAAATTTTCCTTGCGGCCACTGAGAATAGAGGTTTGAAGCAGCCGTCCGGCTTCCATTCCGGTAACTTTGTCTATTGGCAACACGGCAAATGCATCCATTTCAGATGCCATATCATCTATTGATTTTTCATGTTTAAAACTGCCTGCCAAAACTTCTATCCATGTAATCATACTTATGTAAAAACACGCGTTGGCTTTTGTCATATTTTCTATCGCAGACAAAACCTTTGGTTCGCCATGCAGGTAATAGATGACTATATTGCTATCAAGAAGATATTTTTTCATAAAGTTTTAAGTGACTTAAAACTCCAATCTATATCCGGACGATACAGTTTATAGCGTACTTTTCCCGACTTGATTTTTTCGGTTAACTCCGTCAGGTCCCCGGGTTCACGTTTTTTCTTTTGCAACCGAATTACGAACACATCTCCACTGGATGAAATTTCTACGCTATCGACAGTGCCGCTCTTTAACTTATCACGCAGGGCCGGCCAGCTACGCATGATGTCACGATTGTTTGCGTGTATTTTTCTTGCCATGTCATATGTATTGAATAATGGCTTCATAATATCATTTTGGGGTTAAATTGTCAAACAATTTGTCATACATCCCCCGCTTCACGGGGGATGCCGCCCATAGAGGGCATTGGCATTATATGAATGTTGACTGAAGGCGTGTTCCAGAGAGTTAATATTTCTAGCAAGAGGTTTTTCCGCAATTCTGTCTGTACTGCAAAGCTTCCGCCACTGCCGCGGAGGTGACGCTCTCCACACCGTCCAGGTCGGCTATAGTGCGGGCGACCTTGATCACACGGTGAACTGCCCTAGCGGAGAGGTGGAGTTTTTCACTGGCATGAAGAAGCATGCGGATACTGTCCTGGTCAAGCGTAGCATACTGCTTGAGCTCCTTTGGTGTCATGGCGCTGTTGGTGTAGTAGGTTGCGTTGCCCTGTGCGGCTTGGTGGCCGGCGAAACGCCGGCGTTGGGCCTCCCGCG
>JBBTWW010000129.1:11815-20243 GCA_038062595.1 Patescibacteria group bacterium
CACCTCTGTCGAGGTCTCACCGAGTGTGTCAGAAGACAGTTTTTTGAACTCAACGCGCGGCACCTCCACATGCAGATCTATCCTGTCGAGTAGGGGACCGGATAAGCGCTTGCGATACTGCTTCAACTGGGCCGATGAACATATGCATTTCTTATCCGTATCTGTGGCAAAACCACATGGGCATGGATTCATCGATCCGACAAAAAGAAATCGCGCAGGAAAACTGGCCGTCCCGTGAGCGCGTGTGATCGTGATGGTACCGTCCTCCATCGGCTGACGTAACACCTCCAGTACAGCCGGTGGAAACTCCGGGACTTCATCCAGAAACAAAACCCCGTGGTGAGACAGAGATATCTCTCCAGGCTTTGGTATCGCGCCTCCGCCGACAATGGAAACAGCGGAGGCCGTATGATGCACACTGCGAAATGGACGCGCCGTAATCAGCGGCCTCTCCCTCGGCAGTAAACCGGCAATAGAATATAGCCGCGTCACCTCCAGAGACTCTTCAAGACACATCGCTGGCATAATTGACTGAAAAGCACGTGCAAGAAGTGTCTTGCCCGAACCCGGTGGTCCGTTCATCAGCACATTATGATGCCCAGCCGCGGCAATTTCGAGAACGCGCTTCGCCTGCTCTTGTCCGCGAATCTCAGAGATATCCATCGCACCACTGATAATATCCTCATCGACAGTCCACTCACTCGTTGATTCGCAAAACGGCAGTAGGCAAGCGCCGCCCATGAAATGACTTACAACTTCCTGTATATCACGCACGGCATAAATCTCAACATCCGGTATCAGCGCCGCCTCTCGCGCGTTTTCAAATGGAACTATTATTTTTTTAAAACCACTCTCCCGCGCAAATGCCACGATAGCAACCACTCCATTTACACTTCGCACCCTGCCGTCCAGTGCCAGCTCACCCACAACCAATGCGCTCTCCAGTGAACCTGGTGGAAGCTGTTTGGACGCGAGAAGTAAACCAAGTGCAATCGGTAGGTCAAACATCGGTCCGGATTTTCGTACATCAGCCGGCGCCAGGTTTACCACTTTTTTATTTCTCGGATATTTGACGCGCGAGTTGCGCAGTGCGGAACGTATGCGGTGTTTGGCCTCCTGTATCGCCGCATCACCGAGTCCAACTATGGAAAAAGCGGACATGGTGTTTGGCAGAATATCGACCTCCACCTCGACCTTTTGACACTCGAACCCCATGACCGCACATGAAAAAACAGTGACAGGCATGCCGCCCATACTACTCTATCAACATGAAATTTTTATTAACTTTTTATGAAGAAATTATGAAAAACTTCTGAAGCAAAAATGAAATAGGCATCTCAAGAAGACGCTCTTAGTACAGAGAGTACATTTTCTGCATACTCCCTCTTCGTTGCAGGCGTAAGACTTACTGTCATTATAGCTTTACCACCGGGACGTATTTCAGTTGGTATATTCACAGGTAATCGAATGGCGGCATTCATATCTGGCCCTTTCAATGCATGCAAAACAGACGGATCCACGTTCGTTGCTTTCAAAATAGCATTCACGATATTCATCCTAAGGGATGCCTCGGCTCCGGAACGAAATACGGGATAGCTTGATATGGAATTCGGCAACGCCGCCACGACAGCTTCAACGCTCACTCCTGCCAACTTCTCTTTTGCCGCTACCACAGCTCTTTCTCTGCCTTCACCTCCATTATCCCTGGGCTCCATCAGTCCTTCCATTTTAGCAAGAGGCCCAAGCCCACGTTCCGCTAACACAAGGGACGCGGCTTTCCCAGAATCTAAATTTCCGGAAGCGTCTCTACTTCTCCTCTCTACATCACCAATATATGGATCTGGTTTATCGCTTCCACCTTTTTCACCATGTGGCGGGTTAGCCTCCATCTCCCCCATTTCATCAAAAGCACCACGCGCATGTGCGCGCACATCATCATTTGCCGAACGAGAGCCTCCACCTTCAACACCTCCCATATATTTTTATTTTAATTTAAAATACACCTTAATTATACTATAAATAGCTATCTTGGTCAAGAAGGCGACCCAAAATGTGTCCATATTGGCCGGAGCAGGCGTTGGTTGATTTCCGTCGCCGATGTATAAAGTGGTCATTTTTCCAGGTTAAAACTTACGGACGTCCGCGACTATTACAACTATTATCAATCTTAACAATATTATAATTGACACCGGTAAGCTTCACTAGAGGAATACCTGTTATAACTTTTACTGGTGAATTCAATCCCGGTGAGCTGAGGAGACGAATCGATGAAATAGTTAAAGAACTTGGAGGCTTTCACGATGCTCTCATGGATTTGTCGCGTGAATAGAGGATTACTGTCCAACTGCTATTCCGTAGACATTTCCATCGTAGACGAAGTAGATGGTGTTTTTTTCGGCAGAAAAATCGAGACGGATATCGGACGGACTGCCGATTTGCTCATCGCCAAAATCAACTGCCTCTGCCAATGTCGCCAATGTTTCATACGCGCCGGTAATGATGTCGAGTCGGGCGATGGCAAAATTAATTTCAGGTTTTTTTTCTGAAAGCGGCGTGGCGGTTTTTAAAATTTCTTCAAAAGTAATGCCGGACGAACGACTCTGGTCCTGATTCAACTGAATGGCAGATGAGTCTGTGGTCGCTATTACAAAATTGCCGTCAAATGAAATAATCGAGTTAATATTTGCAATCGGAACCTCGCGGGATACTTGAGTGTCGGCGTTGAATATCATAAATCGCTCGCTGGCGACACCATCAACGATTTCCGCTTGAGAATATACGATGTGTGATTCCTCGACAAAACGCACGTCGGTAATAGCCTCGGGAAGTGAGAGCTTTTGCTTCGTCTTCCTGGCAATATCAACGAGGTAAAGCGTTTTGCCGGTGGTGGATGAGTCAATGACTAGCAGTCTGGTAGCGGAAGGCGAAGAAATAATTCGCGGCGAAGAAAGCGGACGCTGAAATACTGTCAAAACTTCAGGTGATGCATCAGCGACAGGGTAGAGAAAAAGTTTTTGCTGAAAGCTGGCACCGGCGGTGAACTTATTATCGTCGGCTTGACTGCTTGATTTATAACCGCCTTGTGCGTCGGTAAATTCAAGCGTGGCGACGCGGTTGCCGACAAACGCCGGTGAAAATGATTCATGAAATGTGCTTTTTTCAAGGGTTGGCGGCGAGCCGGAGAGAGCGAGGTAGACCTCGCGGCCGATGTATACTACGGCATTGCGGTAGTCCGCGCCGAACTCTATACGCCGCGCGGCGGCGGGGATCTTGCCCAGTAACGCCGTGAGCTCACCGTCCACAACTACGCCTGAGAAGTTATTTGAAATAGACGATAGCTTCGATGGCAACTCGAATGCGCCAACCTCCTGCACTTGTGGAATAAAACGGAACGATAGAGTGACCGGTTCTTCGCGGAAACGCCTGACACGAACAGGAAGAGACTCATCGAAGTAGCCACTCTTTCGTGTGGCCATGACGTATTCATCAGGCTGGAGAGACAGACTACACGGAGAGAATTCGCAAACAAAACCGCGCTCTTTTCCTATACTGACCTCAAACGGCGCGGGTCCGGAAATTATCAGAACGCCTTTATTTAGCCAGAAAACCCACGCGATAATACCCACACACAGAAAAATCGTAAAAAAGAAGAAGTAAACGGCAAAGCGACGCTGGTCCATACAGTAAGAGTATCAAAACTCGGAGCCGACGTCACGGAAGTGTTCTATACCCTCGACTCCGCCGAGCGGGGTGACTTGAATATCGACGACATCGATGCGAAACTCAGGCCTAAATTTTTTATCACTACAGTATCGACGTGCCGCGCGATGGATGTTTTTTAATTTGAAAAAATTCACACTGTCCTCGCCCGAACCAAACGATCGCGAGCGCCGCGTCTTTACCTCCACAAACACCAACTCCGCGCCATCACGCGCCACGATATCAATCTCCCCGCCACGAATCGTAAAGTTGCGATCGAGAATATCGAAGCCGTTGGCCTTTAAATAATCCACGGCTATATTTTCTCCCTTATTGCCAAGACTACGCGACATAGATATCGCACTGTACACCACTGCGAAATATAACTGCAACTGAATAGGCTTGCCCGCCGGTATCCTTCCTGTTACCATGCTCCCAACATCATGATATCGAAATCAGTTAAACCCAAGAAGGTGCTCATTCTTGGCTCCGGTGCGCTAAAAATCGGAGAGGCTGGAGAGTTCGACTACTCCGGGTCCCAGGCGATCAAGGCATTGAAAGAAGAGGGGATTGCGACGGTGCTAATAAATCCAAATATCGCCACAAATCAGACTTCAAAAGGCCTCGCAAACGAGGTTTATTTTTTGCCTGTCATTCCGTATTTCGTAGAAAAAGTTATCAAAAAAGAACGGCCGGACGGCATACTGCTCTCATTCGGCGGCCAGACAGCGCTGAACTGCGGTGTTGAGCTTTTTGAAAAAGGAGTTTTGAAAAAATACCGCGTGCGTGTACTGGGCACTCCGGTGGAGGCGATACAGAAAACCGAGGATCGCGCGCTTTTTAACAAAGAACTGTCGAGAATAGACGTGAGCGTGCCGCGCTCCTTCGCATGTACGACCAAAAAAGCTTCGTTTAAAGCGGCGGAAAAAATCGGCTATCCGGTGATAATCCGCGCCGCCTTCGCCCTGGGCGGCAAGGGCTCCGGTGGAGCATACAACAAAGACGAACTCAACGATCTGCTCGACACGGCTTTTGCATTCAGCCCGCAGGTACTCGTGGAAGAAAATCTAAAAGGCTGGAAGGAAGTCGAGTACGAAGTGGTGCGCGACCGGTATGACAACTGTGTCACCGTCTGCAACATGGAAAATGTCGACCCACTCGGCATCCACACGGGTGAGTCTATAGTGGTCGCGCCAAGTCAGACTCTCACAAATCAGGACTACCACATGCTTCGTGAGCTGAGCATGAAGGTCATCCGTCATCTGGGTATCATAGGCGAGTGCAATATTCAGTACGCGCTGAATCCAAATCCGCCTGCAAATCACCCGACCGGACTGGACTATCGCGTTATCGAGGTCAACGCGCGTCTCTCCCGCTCATCCGCCCTGGCATCAAAGGCCACCGGCTACCCGCTGGCTCACGTGGCCGCAAAGCTCGCGCTCGGCCACTCGCTTCCGGAACTTCGCAACGCGGTGACGAAGACAACGACAGCTTGTTTCGAGCCGGCGCTCGACTATCTCGCGCTAAAGATTCCGCGTTGGGACCTGGATAAGTTCAAAAAAGTCTCGCAGGAAATTACAACTGAGATGAAATCGGTCGGCGAGATCATGGCCCTGGGACGAAGTTTTGAAGAAGTTTTGCAAAAAGGACTACGCATGCTGCAGGTTGGATTTCAGGGATTTACCGCAAATGAAAAACTGGGAATCGAGACAAAAGATCTCGAGAAAGAAATCCGCGTCCCGACGCCAAAGCGTATTCTGGCGTTGGCAGAAGCGCTAAAACGCGGCTGGAGCACAAAGAAATTGAATAAACTTTCCGGAATTGATCCGTGGTTTCTCGACAAGATGCGAAATGTAATCGATATCGAACGCTCTCTTACAAAACGCGGCGCAAAGCTCGATCGCAAACTCATGCTGAGCGCCAAACAAATGGGGTTCTCGGATAAGCAGATTGGAATTTTGAAAAAACAAAAAGAACTCTCCGTGCGCGCGATTAGAAAAAAAATGGGCGTAGTGCCTGTGATCAAACAGATCGACACGATGGGCGCCGAGTTCCCGTCAAAAACGAACTATCTGTATCTGACGTATCATGGAACGAAAAACGACATGGAAAAAACGCGCGGTGCGAAAAAACGCATCATCGTGCTAGGCTCGGGCGCGTATTCAATCGGCTCTTCCGTGGAGTTCGACTGGTGCTCGGTCACCGCCGTGAGAACGCTCGCAAAGGAAGGGTACGAAACCATCATGATTAACTACAATCCGGAGACCGTATCCACCGATTACGACACTTGTGACAAATTGTACTTCGACGAATTATCACTGGAACGTGTACTTGATATTTATGAGTATGAGAACCCGATGGGGGTGATAATCTCAACCGGAGGTCAGGTGCCAAATAACCTCGCTACAAAGTTGGCCACCGCGCGGGTAAAGATCCTCGGAACATCACCAAGAGACATCGACCGCGCGGAAGATCGCAACAAGTTCTCTGCGCTCCTTGATCGCCTGCATATAGCCCAGCCAAAATGGAAAGGGTTATCCACTATGGAAAAAGCTTTTTCTTTTGCCGATGATGCCGGATACCCGGTACTCGTGCGCCCTTCATACGTGCTCTCCGGCGCCGCCATGAGTGTGGCGCACAATAAAGAAGATCTGCAAAGGTACCTCCTCCGCGCCGCCAAGATCTCGACAGAGGCGCCGGTGGTGATAAGCAAATTTGAAACCGGTGCGAAAGAGATAGAAATAGACGCGGTGGCGCACAATGGAGAGATTGTAATCTATGCAATAACAGAGCACATAGAAAATGCCGGTGTACACTCCGGTGACGCAACGATGGTTCTCCCGCCACAAAAAATCTATCTTGAGACGATGAAGCGCATCAAGGAAATCGCGCGCGAAGTGGCAAAGGAGCTAAATATCTCGGGGCCATTTAACATTCAGTTCCTGGCAAAAAACAATTTGGTAAAAGTGATCGAGTGTAACCTCCGTGCCAGCAGAAGTTTTCCATTTTGTTCAAAGGTAACCGGTCACAACTTCATAGAAATCGCCACACACGCAATGATAAACTCGCCGAAGATCGCGAACGAAAAAAAGCGCCATTACCGCACGCTGGACATAGAGCACGTCGGTGTAAAAGCACCACAATTTTCTTTTTCCAGATTAAAAGGCGCTGATCCCGTGCTGGGCGTAGAGATGGCCTCGACCGGCGAGGTGGCATGCTTTGGCGCCGACGTATACGAAGCGCTGTTAAAAGCCATGATCTCGACCGGATTTGTTTTCCCAAAGAAAAATATTCTGGTAACAATAGGCCGGGTTGAAGACAAAGTGGAGTTCCTGCCCGCCGCGAAAAAATTGATAAAACTGGGTTATAAACTTTTTGCCACCCAGGGCACGCACAATTTTCTGAAAGAACATGACATATCGTCAACGCTACTTCACAAAGCTCATTCGAGCAAACAGCCAAATCTAATTAATTATCTGCGCGGTAAAAAACTAGACCTCGTGATAAACATACCAAAGAGTCTCTCGTCTCACGACGACATCACCGACGGCTATCTCATCCGCCGCCGCGCGATAGACTCAAACATCCCGCTCATCACGAACATACAGATAGCCACACGCATCGTCGAAGCTCTCAGCCGCTATGACATAGACAAATTGGCAATCAAACCGTGGAGCGAGTATGTCGGGTAGCCTACGCGGCGCGATCTAGAAGCACCATTGCCCCTAGTGCAGTATCGATAGCTATTTGCTCAGATCTCTCATAGAGCTCCGGTGTGACAAACTCTCCGGCGTTTCTGTTTGCAATAACTGCGCAAACTGCACCGACATCGTGACCGAGAATCTCACCGTTTAATCGAAATAATAGGCTAGCCTCCATTTCGTTGTTAGTAGGCCGCGTTCTGGCACCGTCGACTGGAGCATCATCAAGAAAATTCCTTCTACCTGTAGCGGCGGATACTCTGGCAAGACGATTCTGTAAATCCGGAAGGATTATATTGCTCAATCTGCCAATACTCCTTCCTTGCGGGCCAAAAAATCCCGGAGCAGAACTGGTGATGCCGGTAAATGCATTTATCGGACCACCTGTCGGATTACACTCAGTCGCCGCTTGCTGTAACGCGTGCATAACACTTGGTGTTCCTGCGGACACATATGGACGAATTACCCCATCGGTAGCATCCCAAATCTCTCTACGTACCGCATCAAATATGGCTTTTGCCGTTGGATCATCTGGCGTGTAATAAACGCCTAACGGATCTTCGTAATCATCAAGTTTTGGGTGATGCAGATAGGAAAGTCCGGCATTATCGAGACCGATGGCATAGTCAGAAATCGCCACACTCCCAATAGACACATCCGCCTGCGGCGACGCCGAAGTACCAATGCGAATAATTCTCCTCTTTGGTGGTTCTTTAGCCCACTCACCAGTGTTAGTATCGTATTCGTGAACAGCATGTAACTCAACTGACGCTATCTCCGCGTTATCAACACCAATGCCTGTCCCCATTACTGCAACGCGCACGCCTCTGTACACACCCCAAAATGTTACGAACTCACGGTGTCTCGCACTGCCTTCTATTCTTCCACCATCAAAACAATCCGCGACTTTTTGTGCACGATCCGGATCGCCGACCAATAGCATATTTGCAGGGATATTATCCTGTGGTCCAATGGCGATATGATACAACCTTCTATCTCCAGGTTCTCCTGTTAGAATGAGCTCTGAC
>JBBTWW010000129.1:20253-20704 GCA_038062595.1 Patescibacteria group bacterium
CTGACGCCGCCGGTCTGTCTGTCATAAAAATTTTCGTTAAAAATTAAGACTAATAAAACAGGGGCTGATGATACCACGTTAATAAAGCATCAATCAATAATCTCTTCCAAATTGGCTTTTTACCCTTTATAATGAGCCTCACTATGCCTAGAAAACACCAATCAATCAGGAAAAATACACCTACTCTAAAGAAGGGGCTGGCCCAGATGCTAAAGGGCGGGGTCATAATGGACGTGGTGACAGCCGAGCAGGCAGTAATCGCGGAAAAGGCCGGGGCTGTTGCCGTGATGGCACTTGAGCGCGTGCCTGCGGACATTCGGCGCGACGGTGGAGTTGCGCGCATGAGTGATCCTATTCTTATTAAAGCGATTATCAAAGCGGTTTCAATTCCGGTGATGGCAAAGGTGCGTATCGGCCACTTCGCGGAGGCGCAGATTTTGCAATCACTGGG
>JBBTWW010000130.1:0-3373 GCA_038062595.1 Patescibacteria group bacterium
CTCCCCCCTGGTGTTACCCAGAGTTCATCCTGCCCATGAGTAGCTCAACCCGTTTCGGGTCAAGTGCATCTGACAAGTGCGCCCTATTCGGACTCGCTTTCGCTACGGCTTCGGGTATCACTCCCTTAACCAAAAGCCAGATACAACTTACTCGTTGGTTCGTTCTACAAAAAGCACGCCACAACCCCATATAGAGGCCGTGACTCTTTATAAGCAAAGAGTTTCAGATACTATTTCATCCCCCTATCTGGGGTACTTTTCACCTTTCCCTCACGGTACTTGTTCGCTATCGATCTCTCAATCTGTTTAGCCTTGGAAGGTGGTCCTCCCGGATTCAAGCCGGATTTCTCGTGTCCGACCCTACTCAGGAACAGCCTACCTCTGTAACTATTCTTTCACCTACGGGACTATTACCCTCTATGGTGGTCCTTTCCAGGTTCCTTTGGCTAGAAAGTTACGGAAGATATTGGCGTCCTACAACCCCCCGCTTAAAAAGCAGGGTTTGGGCTTTTCCCATTTCGCTCGCCACTACTTTGGGAATCTCTGATTTGATTTCTTTTCCTCAGCTACTAAGATGTTTCAGTTCACTGAGTGTTCATCCCGCTTGCGCGGGATAACTCGACATGACTCGAGTTAGGTTTCCCCATTCGGAAATCCCCGGGTCAGCGCTTGCTTGGCTAGCTCACCGAGGCTTATCGCAGCCTGCTACGTCCTTCATCGAAATTGAGAGTCAAGGCATCCACTCTTTGCCCTTTGATCCTTATTTAACTAAATTAAGGTTAATCACTAATGAGCGATTTCAAGAAGAAATCGTTCTTTTATGAATTAAATTTACACTATGATGTCAAAGGTCGCTTTATCCTGTATCGACGTGCGAACCAAGAAAAAAGGTGCTTTTCGGCACCTTGCAATCTCAAGAAAGTTTTAACCTCGCGTTCAGGGCAACCGTGGAGGTAAAGTTCTCAGACTCAAAGGTGCGGAAAATGTATTTTTTATTCCCATAAGGTGTTAAAGCTAAAGCATTATAATTAGGTAAAGATCAAAGTCAAGAATTTCTTTTAAAATGTCGCTCTTTTGAATAAACCTGTTAGGAAGCCATTTCTTGCACACACGAAAGCAATCTGTACAATTTTAGATATTGGTCGTCAAGTGAATTTAGAAGAATCTGCCAAATATTGATTCAAATAAAATCTGCAAAGTTCCCAATGCATACATCAGTGAACCGATTACAATTATCAGACCGACGATAAAGAGTCCGGTGTATGTACCGCCGGAACCAAACCATTTTTCAAAAGTCTCTATATCGCCGGTAAAGCGCTTCACTTTTTCGCGATAAACGATCAATAGAAAACCAAGTGGGATACCGACGAGTGCGACGAGAAGTCTCATGAGCTAATTTTGTAATAAAAACGACATCTGCATTCGTCTCTTTTCCACCACTGCTCACTTCCATGTCCGTGAGCGTTCGCAGGGTGGAAAAGGACTCATTTGATGTCTGGTGGAGCAGATGGGAGTCGAACCCACGACCTCCTCGGTGCAAGCGAGGCGCTCTAGCCAACTGAGCTACTGCCCCAAAGTCACATGAAAGTCTACCAAAAGCCCATAACTACGCAAGCAAAATCTTAGACTTGCGAAATCGGGTGACTTTGCTACTTTTAAATAAAGAACTTTTTTAAAAATTACTTCTATGAAACCGTTCTCCTCACGCATGCCGCGACTCGGCACAGAAAATGCATTTGCTGTTATTTCCAGAGCCAAAAAATTTGAACGTGAAGAGCTGGAACCACATGGTAAGAAACTTATTTATCTGCAAATTGGTGAGCCGGCTTTTGATACGCCTGACAATATTAAGCAGGCTGGCATCCGCGCCATACAGGAAAATCAAACACACTACACGGCATCGCCTGGTATTCCGGCACTGCGTAAGGCTGTCGCCGAGACGACAACAGCCGCAACTAATTCGTGCGTACCCTACGAAGCAGAAGATGTCGTCGTTTTTCCCGGAGCAAAGCCGACGATGTTTTACATGATCAACGCACTTATAGATCCGGGTGATGAAGTGATTATTCCAAATCCGGGGTTCCCTATATATGAGTCGGTGGTGAATTATCTCGGCGGTACGTCCGTGCCACTGCCATTGCTGGAGGAGAGCGATTTTAATTTTTCACTTGAGGCTTTGAAGTCTTTGATAACGCCAAAAACGAAGATGATAATAATCAACTCTCCGCAAAATCCAACCGGCGGAGTTTTGAAACGCGAGACCCTGGAAGGTATGGCAAAGCTTTGCATAGACAATGATCTCTGGGTTTTGTCGGATGAGATTTATGACCGCATTATTTACGATGGCGAGCACGTCTCGGTCGTGTCTTTCCCGGGCATGCCGGAGCGCACGGTGGTCCTAAATGGGTGTTCAAAGACATACGCCATGACCGGCTGGAGAATGGGCTGGGCTGTGACGAAAAACAAGCAGATGGCGCAGGCGCTCGAGCAGTTGGAGACGAACGACGTATCATGCCCGCCCGCGATGACTCAGGCGGCCGCGCTGGAGGCGCTCACCGGTCCACAGGACGCTGTGGGCGTAATGCGCGGCGAGTATCAGAAGAGGCGCGACTTGCTGGTGTCACTGGTCAATGAAGTGCCTGGTATGAGCTGTAAGACTCCTCTAGGCGCGTTCTACCTTTTTGTAAATGTAAAACCAATATGCCAAAAGCTTGAAGTGGACTGTGCGGCTCTTGCCGACATGATAATGAGGAACGCCCATGTGCTAATACTTGGCGGAACCGCATTTGGTAAACATGGAGAAGGCTACATACGATTTTCATATGTATCTTCCGAAGAAAACATCCGCCAGGGCATGAAACAAATCAAAGAATATCTGGCCACTATATATCAATAGCCTTACAATCTCTCTAATTATGAACATTTACGTTACACGCGAAATACCCGAAGGCGGACTAAAAATGCTTCGCGAAAAATTTGGCAACTTTGAAATGAACAATGAGAATCGCGTGTTGACGAAGCAGGAGCTGATCGAAAAAGTGCGCGGACGTGATGCTGTCCTTTGTCTCCTGACCGATCCTATCGACGAAGAAGTCCTGGAGGCCGCCGGCCCGCAGTGTAAGATTTTTTCCAACTACGCTGTCGGATATAATAATGTAAATGTCGATGCGGCAAGCGCACGAAATATAATGATTACGAATACTCCCGGGGTTCTAACTGACGCTACGGCAGACATGGCGGTTGCACTGCTTTTTGCAACTGCGCGACGTATTGTGGAGTCGGATAGATTTACGCGCGAGGGCAAATTTCATGGCTGGGGGCCGATGCTTTTTCTAGGCCAGGACATAACAAATAGGACACTTGGTATCATCGG
>JBBTWW010000131.1:0-6574 GCA_038062595.1 Patescibacteria group bacterium
TGGTGATCCGTTTCACCTGACGGCGCTTCATGACCTCCTCGACTATACGATCGCGATCAAGAGAGCCGTGTTCGCGGAGAATGCCTGATATGACGTCAGAGACTGTGCCGTCCTCATAACCCCACTCTTTTAGCGCATATATACCGCGGCCGATGAGCACGAACTGTGGATAGCGAATCAGCTCGTTGTGGATAGCTTGAGTATTTACCGTCTTGTGATCAAAATGAGCCTCGGTGATCTTGTTTGAAATGTCCACGAAGTGCAGTGGCTTACTGGATGACCGAAGTACAAAGAGTATCTTGTCGCGCAGAGTGCGTGGATTGATGTGTCTCCATGATGCGAGACCGGCACCATGCTTTACTACCTTGATACGGCGATCTAGCTCGAAACAGGAGACTGCAAACTGTTTGCTCAGCTTCTTGCCGAGCTTCTTGTGAAGGTGCGCGAGTAGCTCGTCGTGTGCTACAACATCTGAGTGAGACTGTAAAAAGGATATCGCCTCCTCGCATATATTCACTACATCATTTCGCGGGATTATCTTGAACTTCCAGTACGGGCGATAGTAAATCGTGTTGTGAACTTTCTCCATATTCTGATCGAGCTGAAGCGATAGCTTCACGGAGTTGGTGTCTATTCCCTGTGAATCCTTTACCAGCTGGAGAATCTCATTGACGAGTTTATCCTCGAGAAGTACGCCGTCGAATTTTTGCAGTACATAGTTACCGGCCTGGTTGACTATATGCAGTTTCGTGTTTACAACATTGCGCTGTAGTTTTCGTAGTGCGTTTTTTTCTATCTGACGTATACGCTCACGTGTCACGCCAAAGTCTTTACCGATTTTTTCGAGTGTGAATTTTGGATTGTTATTGAGGCTAAAACGTTGCTCAACGATCTGCTTTTCCTTTGGAGAAAGGACGACGAGCAGATTATTGACGAGAGTACGAAGCTCACGCAGAATATCCATTAACTCTTTTGAATCGGTTTGGGTAGTCATGTGTTATAAACAAGTTAAGTGTTAGTAAGCGCAATGGACGCTACACTTTATATTACTACTTCTTGTTCCGTAGTCAAATTTTTGTATCAGAATTCATTAACTCAAGTTTTGCTTTATCTAAGCCAAAAAAACGCTGTTGTCTATGAATAACAACAAAACATTTTCTAATTCACGTATATAAAATTTGTAAAGGCTGTACAAAATTCAAACTGATTTCAGAAAGAATGTTATAACGTCTTCTTCACGCACTACCTCGGTAGGGAGCTTTTTTAAAACTGACGTAATGTGATTTCGCTGGTATCCAAGCCTCATAAGAGCGTCTATGACATCTTCCGAAGAACCTCCTCCGAGAGACTTGAGCGATGCTTCGTCGCTTAAGCTAATCTTACCGTCCAGCTCGACCAGCAATCTCTCGGCTGTTTTCTTGCCCAGGCCTGATATATGGCTTAAGAAAGCCAAGTTCTTCTCTACTATGGCTTTTTGCACGGCGGAGCTTCCGTTATTAATAATCTCCAGTGCCACCTTTGGGCCTATGCGAGATACAGAGATGAGTTTTTGGAAAAAAGAGAGCTCGTCGGCTGTCCGGAATCCATAGAGAGATATGTCATCTTCCCGTACTGCTGTGTGTATAAAGAGTGATATATCGGCAGATTCATTGACTAATGCCAGATGGCTTGGAGCCATGGAGACCTTGTACCCAACACCTGAAACATCCAGGATTATGGACTTAGGCCATTTTGACAGTACTGTGCCAGTGAGGTGTGATATCATTTTTGGAATGTAGCGAGAAACTCCCGCTTGAATTTTGTAAAATGGCCTTCTGCTACGGCTTTTCTGATATTTCGCATCAAGTCTAACAAAAAGTGCAGGTTGTGAATAGTGAGTAAACGATGTCCGAGTATCTCGCTCTCCATTATTAGGTGGCGCAGATAGCTCGCAGAAAAATTACTGCATGTATAGCACGCACACCCACTCTCGAGTGGGGCTCGTTGTACTTTATATTCCTCGTTTTTGATATGGTGACGTCCAGTCTTGTTCCAGAAAGTGCCGTGCCGCGCCAGGCGTGTCGGTAGCACGCAGTCGAACATATCGATCCCGCGTTCGACACCATTTAATATATCCTCCGGTGTGCCTACACCCATGAGATAGTGCGGTTTTTTATTCGGCAGGTGGGGGAGCAGTATCTCAAGGCTATGATACATGTGATCCTTTGACTCGCCGACAGAAAGTCCTCCTATTGCGATGCCTGGGAGGTCCTGTTGGCTCACGAACTTGGCCGACTCGACCCTTAAATCATCAAAAATAACACCCTGTATTATCCCGAACAGAAAGCGGTTTTTCGCATTTTCTGAACTATTAAATTGTTCAATAGAGCGGGTGAGCCAGGAGTGTGTGCGCTCCATTGCTTCTTTTGCATACGAGTGATCGGAGTCGCCGGTAGCGCACTCATCAAACGCCATCACGATGTCGGAGTCTAGAGCTAGCTGTATGTCGATTGATTTTTCCGGAGTTAGGAACTTTTTTTCGCCGTCTATGTGTGACCGGAACTCCACTCCGTTATCATTAATTTTTCTCATTTTGCTTAGAGAAAAAACCTGGAATCCGCCGGAGTCGGTGAGTATCGGCCCGTCCCAGCCCATCCATGTGTGCAGTCCGCCCTGACCTTTTATCAGCTCTTCGCCGGGGCGCAAGGTGAGGTGGTATGTGTTGCCGAGCAGTATCTCAACGCCGAGAGTTTTGAGCTCATCCGGCGTTAAGGTTTTTACCGCGCCTTTCGTCCCACACGGCATAAAAGCCGGTGTGTTGAACTCACCATGTGCGGTTTGAAATTTGCCAACCCTGGCGTTACCGTCACTGTGTGAGATAGTAAACATATGCCGTTAGAATATACTACTTTCCCTCAAATATGTCGGATATTATTTTTTCGATACTCTCTTCACTTATGGAGATGTCATCTACCGGAAATCCTATCAGGAGGCGGTTGGTAATCGCGGCTATGTCTTTTCTGGGGACGTTGATCTTTGCCGAAGTGCTGTTTGCCATAGTAGTACGTCCAAGTGATTTAAGATCATTTTCCAAAACTGCATCGCTAAAGCTGACGTGTATTGTCTTATCGCCTGCGTATTTTTCCGTGAGATTTTTGTAATCGCCATCATATATTATTGAGCCGTGGTCTATGATTATCACACGCTTGCACAGCCTGCGTATGTCCTCCATGTAGTGAGATGTGAGTATGATCGTTGTTTTTCTCGATCGGTTATACTCAGACAGGAACTCGCGTATGTTACGTTGCGACACGACGTCGAGACCGATAGTTGGTTCATCCAGAAAAAGAATGCGTGGTGAGTGTAGCAGAGCGGCGATCAGCTCGCACTTCATGCGCTGGCCAAGGCTGAGTTTTCTCACCTGTATGTCGAGAAAATCTTCTACATCCAATATGTCTGTTAGTTCGTCTAGCGTTTTTTTGTAATCATGATCAGATACTTCGTAGATCGCTTTATTGAGAATAAAGCTCTCACGCGCCGGCAAATCCCACCACAGCTGGTTTTTTTGACCCATTACAAGTCCGAATTGTTTCTGAAACTCCGGCGCTCTTTTAAAAGGTTTGAATCCCAAAACCTCCACGTCTCCGGAAGTTGGATACAGTATGCCGGATAGCATCTTGAGAGTTGTGGTCTTCCCGGCGCCATTTGGTCCTACGAATCCTATGAACTCGCCCTCGGCTATGTCGAACGAAATATCTTTTACTGCCTGAGAGTAGATCGTCTCGCTCGAAAATAGGCCTTTTATGGAACCAATAAGTCCCGGTTCTTTTTTATAAGACTCGAATGTCTTTGAAAGATTTTTTACGTGAATGATACTCATAATAGTGAAATTTTAATTCTAACCAGCAGAGCTGTAACGTTTTAGACCAAAACTCCAGAACCATTGTGCAATCGCCATCATGACAATCGTAATTCCGGCAAGAATATAGGCTATTTTTCCATGATCGAATTGAAGCGCAATTTCTGCCGGTACAGATGCGAGGCCGGCGATCGGTATTATAAAAGTTAAAACCTTACCTATTATACCGGTGTAAATTTGGCGCGGGTATCGGGCGACCTGGCTCACATTCCATATCAATACCTTGAAAGTATCGCTCTTTTGCATCCAAAAGGCGAAGGTAGAGATGATTGATAGTATGCTGTAGTAGAGGACCACAGAGATGGTGGTGTATAAAATGCCCATGGAAAAATAAAGCGGAGATATATTCATTTTTAATTCCGAGAGTGCGTAAGCAAAAAGCCCCGCAGTAACAACCAAAGAGGCGAGCTGGTCAAAACGCATCTTGTAGCAAAATGCCAGAAGCCTGGATGATACCGGTTTTATTATTCGAAAATCCAGTTCTCCACGTCTCATCACATCGCTGAATTCTTCAAAGTTATCTTTGTAAAAAATGTCGCTGATATTTTGAAAAAGGTAGTAGTAGCTTAGGACGAGCAAAGCCTCACCCTTTCCCCATCCGGCCAGCGTGTCGATGTGGCCGAATATCACCTCTATAAAGGTCACATAGGCACCTGCCCAGCCTGCCATTAGCAAGAATGTGATCCAAAAACTGGCGCGATAAATAAGAAGATGTTTAAAATTTATAGCGCACAGTGCAAAGAAAATCTTTATTGTTTTCATATTAATTATTTGATTACTTGCCGACAGCTTCGTATTTTTTTATGCCTGCTTTATTTATTGAAATTAATAATAGTCCGAGAAGTAGTACGTAACACGATCCGATCAAAAGTGCGCGAAGAGTCTCCTCGCCATTTAATGTGCCGAGTATATATGACGTAGGAAAGAAAAAAACGTATGGAAACGGAGTAAGATAGAGAATCTTGGCTATGTGGTCCGGGAAAAGATCAATTGGTATTAACATGCCGGAAAAAATCGTAAGAAGCGAGAAATAAATAAAAAGAAAACGATTTGCGTTCACAACCCAGTAGGCGCCGAGCGCTATAATGCTTATTATCAAAAAACTTATGGTGTGTGCTATTAGTATTGCTACGAGGCTTAAAAATATTTTTGCCACATGGAATGTGTAAAATAGCTCCGTGTTGTAGTAAAAAAGCACGATACCAAAAACAACAAATCCAACCAGCGATCGAAGGGTGTTGTTTGCAAGCTCTATGAGAAACTGCGAGCCTAGATAGGATATCGGTTTTAGCATCCAGTTTGATAACGTACCCTGTTGTATGTCCTGATTGATGATAAATCCAGCGCGCGAAAATATAAAAGCCCTCAAAAGCTGGATTATTAAAAGATAGGTTACCATTGTTTTTATATCGTAGTTGCCTACAGTCCCATTACCTCCAGCCGCCACCGCGAGCCAGACAAATACCGCTATGACAAAAGAGACCAGCCAGCCGAGATAGCCAAGGAGGAACTCAAGTCTGTACTCCATGGCATCGAGCCAACCCAGCTTCATTATGGCGAGGTATTTTTTCATAGTATTTTTCAAATATTCTCAAACCCGTGACATGCTAAAGGAAACGGAGGTAAAAATCCACCGTGATTAGGGCTGTTTTCAGTATACTTTAGTGAGCTGCTCCATGAGCATGCTAGTGACCTCCTGTATCTGCTCCTCCAATTCCAAATAAATGCTCGCCCTCTGCCGGATATGGGCCTTGGCGTCCAACCTCCATTTCATGCTTCACTGGCGTTGTCTTATACGGTTCCGATGCGATGTCCTCACCGAGAGTTACTACGCCGGTAGCGGCGCGTCCAGTGCCACGTACTACGCGGTTGACGGCATTACCGACAAAGTTGACGGTGTTTCGTACCGTATCTACTGCACCGGTTGCCACGTCTACTACGCCCGCGCCTAGCTCGGCAAGCGGCTGTGTTATGGCTCTTATCGGGTGGAGTGTTTTTACATTTTCAATGAATTTTTCACCTGCGCGGGCGAGCCGTATTGGTATCTGTGTGCCTGTATTTGCAATTGTTGCGAGAGGTGCATTTGTTGCGCTTGATGTGGATTTATCATTAAAGATAGTACCCTGTAGAGTTCTGTTAACAGCACCAACGGTACCGTCCATAACACCCTTTACAGGAGTTGCGATGGTACGAACAGGCATCATGAGCGTATCAACAGCCCTTTGCTTTACATTCTCCAGAAAGCCACTATTTCCACTTTCAGTTGCCGACATATTTTGTTTTTATTTATTTATTTTTAGATTTACGCTCACACAGCGGCTAGAGCATTGGATTACCAAGCTCCCACTTGAATGGCTGAAGATGTACGCCAAATGGTGCCAAAAGAGCACGTACACTGCCGCGAACCAGTCTCATTGGTATCTGTACCGTGCCATTTGCAAGTTCCATTGTTGCGCTGGCTAGACCTTCATTAAGATGCGGTTCTGCACTGCTCCATATTTCACGTCTTCCGGTGCGGCCTAGATCTCCACTGTTTTTTAACGCCTCGCCGCCTGCGGCAAGACTGCCACCGAGAGTTTTTGCTATGGCACGACTGAAGTACTTCACCGAGTTCCACACGTTGCCGCCGGTAGCTTCCCATACACCATCAAGAAAAGATCGCATCTTCGTAGGGCC
>JBBTWW010000132.1:0-12128 GCA_038062595.1 Patescibacteria group bacterium
GTCAATCCAAAAAATCGACATAAACCTGGAAACAAAAAAGGTCGAAATGGATCATGCGGAAAGCTTCGATAAAGACTTATGGATTCGTGAAGTGGAAGCGCTCGGTGATGCATACAAAGTTCAGGAAACAAATTAATTTTATTACTAATCAATTATCTATTATGAACATATCACGTATCACTCTCAGTATTTCCGGGATGCACTGCGCAAGTTGTGCCGGACTCATTACCCGTAAACTCAAAAAAACTCCGGGTGTACAGGAAGCAAATGTAAATTATGCGGCCTCAAAAGCGCATATTAGCTTTGATCCTGCGATTGCAAGTGAAGCAGATTTAATTAAGGCGATAAAAAATGCCGGCTACGGTGCGGATATAGCAAATGAAAAAGATCGCGATGCGGATAGAAAGAGAAGGGAAGCAGAGATCGCCCATTACCGAACATATTTTCTCAGATCCCTGGTTTTAAGCGCGCCTCTCATATATTTCATGCTTCTATCTTTTATTCCACAGCTTCCTTTTGGCACCGTACTCCCGTCGTACATGGGAGTTATTGCCTTTATCCTGGCAACTCCTGTCCAATTCTGGCTGGGTGCAGGATTCTATAGAGGCATGTGGTCCAGCCTACGGATGTTCATGTTTAATATGGATAGTTTGATTGCCATCGGAACATCCACGGCGTATTTCTACAGCGTATTTAATCTGGTAAGCAATTTTATACAAACCAAATCCATTCTTGGAGAAGTTGGTAATTTATATTTTGAGGTTGCGGCGTTACTGATTACGTTTGTACTCCTCGGGAAGTGGTTAGAAAGTAGCGCGAAAGGCAAAACCAGTGACGCGATCTCTAAGCTCATGGGGTTGCGGGCCAAAACAGCGCGCATCATAAAAAACGGGGAAGTTTTAGATATTCCAATTGAAGAAGTTGCAGTTGGAGATACAGTCATAGTTCGTCCAGGGGAAAAAATTCCCGTAGATGGTCGCGTTACAAAAGGCCTTTCTTCCGTAGACGAATCAATGCTTACGGGCGAAAGTATTCCCGTTGAAAAAAAGACAGGTGACACGGTGTTTGGGGCGACAATGAACGGAAATGGCAGTTTTGAATTCCGTGCAGAAAAAGTCGGTGCAGAAACTGCACTTGCTCAAATTATTCGCTTTGTGGAAGACGCACAGGGGTCAAAAGCGCCTATACAAGCCTTTGCAGACTGGGTATCATCGTGGTTCGTACCTGCGGTAATTTGTATAAGTATTATTACGTTGATTGTATGGCTTCTGCTTGGAGCAGGCGTAACATTTGCCGTACTGGCTTTTATTTCGGTCATCGTTATTGCATGTCCGTGCGCTCTTGGGCTCGCAACCCCGACAAGCATTATGGTTGCGACAGGAAAGGGCGCAGAACATGGAATTTTAATCCGCGGTGGAGAGCCCCTCGAAGCTGCGAATAAACTGGATACTATCGTATTCGACAAAACAGGCACGCTTAGCAAGGGGAAACCCGAAGTAACGGACATCGTGACCTTCGGTGAGACCAGAGAAGATATCTTAACGATTGCCGCAAGCCTGGAGCAAAATTCTGAACATCCTCTTGCGGAAAGCATAGTCGCGTACGCGAAAAATCAAAAAATTGTTCTCGCACCGGTAAGCGCTTTCCAGGCAATTCCCGGCCATGGAGTGGAAGGCAGTATCGATGGCACAAAATATTTCCTGGGAAACAGGAAGTTAATGGAGCGCATCGCAGTTCCTCAAATAGCTACAGAAGAAATCATGCACAAGCTCGAAGATCAGGGGAAGACCGCCATGCTGCTCGCAAATAATAAAAAAATTATCGGCATCGTTGCGGTAGCAGATACGCTCAAAGAAACCTCCAGAGAAGCTGTAGATCGACTTAAGGATATGGGCATCGAGGTGTATATGATTACTGGGGATAACAAACGGACCGCAAACGCACTGGCGAAAATGGCTGGGATTAATAACGTCCTCGCCGAAGTCTTGCCGGAAGATAAGGCAAATGAAGTGAAGCGACTGCAGGAGGCCGGTAGGCATGTAGCGATGGTTGGCGACGGTATTAACGATAGTCCTGCACTCGCGCAGGCAAATCTAGGTATTGCAATGGGTAGCGGTACGGATATTGCCATGGAAACAGGTGGAATCGTACTGGTAAAAAATGATCTGCGCGATGTCGTAACCGCAATTCGTTTAAGTCGAGCAACCGTGAGTAAGATCAAGCAGAATATGTTTTTTGCCTTGTTTTATAACATCATTGGAATTCCAATTGCCGCTCGCGTTTTTGTATCTTTCGGACTCGTACTTCGCCCCGAATTAGCAGGGCTCGCCATGGCCTTTAGCTCCGTCTCGGTTGTAGTCAATTCTCTTCTGCTACGCGGATTTCATCCCACGAAACGCAACTGGATATCGGATATCGCGCCCGTAGTAATGGGCGTAGGCTTTACTGCACTCTTCTTTCTTTTTGCGAAAATTAGTTAGCCGTCCCTGTACTTAACTCATTTTTTATGAAAAAGGCATTCATCATAATCGGCATTGGCATACTCTCCATCGTTGGATTCGTCGTGTGGAGTGGATATTCTAGTACGCAAGCGAATCAAAAAGAGTTATCTCAACTCATCGCAGAGCCAAAAGCCGTGATTGTAGCAAGTGCAACCTGCGGTTGCTGTAAGTTATACGGACAATATATGAAAGAACAAGGGTTCACGGTTGATTTTCGATCTGTATCACAAGAAGAAGCAGATGGATATAAAGATACAAACGAAATTCCAGCGAATTTACGCAGTTGTCACACAACTCGCATCGGAGATTATGTGATTGAAGGACATATACCTATGGAGGCAATAACAAAGCTCCTCAAGGAAAAGCCATCTGTAAAGGGCATCGCTCTTCCCGGTATGCCATCTGCTTCGCCAGGTATGCCTGGGCCAAAGCTGGAGCCATTTGAAATAAGAATTATTACGAACGACGGCAAAGATGGAGGGATATTTATAAAACTATAAATTCTCATGATCAAAAAAATCCTTTCTTTCGTAGGAATAACTCTCGGAATCAACGCCATCCTTGTAAGGGTTGCGGCTGCCCATTGCCCACTATGCACTATTGGAGCCGGGACAGCCGCGCTTGCCGCATCATGGCTCGGTGTTAGTTCCTTCTCCATTGGAATTTTTATTGGGGCATTTGGCCTAGCTACCGGCTTATGGATCGGAGGACTCTTGAAAAAGAAAATCAATCTTTTTCGCTACCAGACACCGATAATCGGCATTGTTTCATTAATACTGACCGTGCTCCCGTTAAGAGAACTTTTTTATGATAATAGTTCTATATACCTATCACTTTTTGGAGATTATGGAACGTGGTTGAATCGCACTTATTACGTTGATAAATTTATTGTCGGTAGCATCGTGGGAGCCGTTATTTTATGGATAGCCCCATATCTTAGCAAGAAGCTTTCTGTGATACGAAATGGCAGAATTTTCCCTTATCAAGGAATTATTTTAAGTTTCCTGCTTCTATTTATATTTTCTGTATTATTTGAAATTTTAAAATGAATAATTCTCTTTTTTTAACTTTCGCGGCAATCACAGGATTGTTTATATTGTTGCTTATAGTAAAATCCGTAGGCAAATGGAATTTTTGCGTACTCTGCGCGGGCGTGAGCCTAACGTGGCTAACATTGCTGGGGTTATACTGGGGCAACGTACTTCATGACACCGTTACTCTTATTCTTCTGATCGGCAATAGTATCGTCGGAATATATTATTTAGTTGAAAAAAAGGTAGAGGAAAAATTTTACATATTCAGGTTACCATTTTTTCTGACATTACTGCTTTTTGGCTATGAACTCATTACGTTCACTGCGCTCTTGCAGATTCTATATTCATTATTACTGTTGGCATCTTTATGGCTTTTATCCGGCATTATTTTTGCTTACAGGAACAGTCCATCCTTTAGGAAAATGGCTTCCGCGTTGCTGGCGTGTTGCAGGAATTGGTGATAGATTATTATTTTTTTAAATCTTTTTTATGAACAACCAGCATAATAATGACAAAACAAATGCACACTCATGTTGTGCGCCAAAGAAATTCTCCGCTTCAACCTTAGTACTGATTACAATAGGTATGATCGGCGTAATAGCACTTATCTTTTTTAAGCCTGGCGCGTTCATTTATATATTACCTTTTCTTGGAATCTTGGCATGCCCCCTTTTTATGTATTTCGGAATGAAAGGTATGCACGACAATAATAAAAACGACAAGACATCTCATTGATATTAATTTGGATTTAAAAGAGCTGGTTCTTGTCAGTCCTTTTCGATTTGCTGAGGGTTGATTTTTCTTAAAGAAAAGCATAAACTACAGCTCATTTACATTTGAAATATGTCCAGCGATACAGGAACAATAGTCAGTTTTGACGGCGTAACATTTGGATTCAAGGAGACTAAACCCCTCCTGGACGATGTGAGTTTTTCAGTAAGACGAGGCTCAAAGATCACAATAATGGGGCAAAACGGTGCCGGAAAAAGCACGATTTTGAAACTCATAATGGGTGTATGCAAACTCCAGCCACGTCACGGTAGAGTGAATGTTATTCCCGGCCTCACTGTGGCCACCGCGCACCAGGTGATGACGCATGCAGATCGTGAGCTGACTCTCACGGATTTTTTCCTAAAATCATATGGTGAGCACACTTACGATATCAGTCGGCGCATAGATGAGGTGCTGGAGGTCGTGAACTTCAAGGCCCCGCACGACAGGATCGTAAAATCTTTTTCAGGCGGTCAGCAGGCGCGACTGCTCCTGGCCTCTGCTCTTATCGCCGACCCGGATCTTTTACTACTCGATGAGCCGACAAATAACCTGGATAAGGGTGGCATAGATCATCTCACGGGGTTCATTCTTGGCTATCCAAAGACGTGTATCGTTATTTCGCATGATGCGGACTTTTTGAATACATTTACCGATGGTGTTTTATATCTGGATGTTCACACAAAAAAAGTGGAGCAGTACGAGGGAAATTACTTTGATGTGCAGGAAGAGATCGCTACTCGTATTGAGAAAGAAAATATGAAAAATGCCCGCCTCGCGAAAGAGGCAATTGCCAATAAAGAGCAGGCCAACGTCTTTGCGCACAAGGGTGGTAAGCTCCGTCTGGTGGCAAAACGCATGCGTGAAAAAGCCGAAGAGATGGAGTCACAGCAGGTGGATGTCCGCAGGGAGGATAAGACAATCAAGCAGTTTACGATCCCATCACAGCAGGGGATTATAGGGGAAGTTCTAAAAATCATCTCGTTCTCAATGATAAAAAATCACAAGGCCGTGACAAAGAAATGCAGTATTTCTCTTAAGAAAAAACAACACCTCATCCTCGTTGGACCAAATGGTATTGGTAAGAGCACGCTACTCGAGTCGCTGGCAAGTGGTACGGCAAAAGGCGCTTCTATAACTCCCGGAATAGAAGTCGGTTACTACCGTCAGGACTTTTCTACACTGAATTTTGAAGACACCGTTTACGACTCACTGCTGGCTGTAGCAAAGGATAAAACCGAACAAAGCATTCGTGCCACAGCGGCCGGGTTTCTCATAACTGGAGACATAGTCCACCATACGATCGGTAGCCTCTCTGAGGGCCAAAAAGGTCTAGTTGCATTTGCGCGGCTTGTGTTGCAGGAGCCGGGCCTGCTAATACTCGATGAGCCGACAAATCACATGAACTTCCGTCACATACCGGCAATTGCAAAAGCACTTGATGCGTATGAAGGGGCCATGATACTCGTCTCGCACGTGCCGGAGTTTGTATCGCAGATTCGCATAGATCAGACACTCGACCTGGAGAGGTAAATATGTTGCTATGGAAGATAATGGGTGTACACTGGTGTTATATTTTAACAATTTTTATTATGGGTAAAGGTGACAATAGGAAATCAAGTAGGGAGAAGAAGAAGCCAAAGCAAAAAAAAGATAAGAAATAACTGTGCAACAACATCTTCGATGAACTTTCCAGTTGATCTTTCGCCGGAGTTTCTGCAAAAAGCGGCGGCGCTTGGCGTTTTTTTGCATGATATAGAGGAGCAGTTTGTGCGTGGAAGCGGTAAGGGCGGCCAGAAGATGAATAAGACGTCATCGACGGTGGTCCTACAGCACGTACCGACAGGCATGATGGTACGATGCCAGAAACATCGTGAACAAAGCAGGAATAGGCTTTCTGCCTATAAGCTTTTAATTCTAAAAATCGAAGAAAAAATCAAAGGGCATGAATCGGACCGCGCCAGGAAAATATTTAAACTTATTAAGCAAAAACGCAAACGTTCAAAGCGGGCTCAGGAAAAAGTTCTTGCACTCAAAAAACATCGTGGTGAGATAAAGGAAATACGTAAGGAAATACGGCAATTTTAGTCATTACGCTGATTTTCTTCTTCTAATGATGGCGACTCCAATAGCAAGGATTCCGATGATTATAATGAGAGCTGTTTCACTCCAGAAGAAGAACGTATTGAGTTTTCTTGTGTTTGAATTTCCATCGTCTACGATCTCAAATTCTTCCGAGAAGGCGTATGCGGTATCGCCATCGAAATAACTCATAGTTGCCACATATGTACCTGCGCCGAGTTTTTTTGTCTGCGGTATGGTTCTCATGCTCGTGCCTGGTTTTGCCGGAGTTTTAAAAGCTTCATTTTGCTTTAGCACAGGTGATTGTCCGGAGGCTTCTTTTTTTATTATTTCAACTTTGACTCCAGTTTTGTTTGATGGCGCCTGTACCTCCGCCCTTATTTTTACCGATTGGCCTTTTTTTATACTCTTGCTGTCGAGCTTGAGATCGACTGGGGGTTTTGATGATGGTGTTACCTTTTTTGGTGATTTGCTTATGCCGAGTCTGGCATGTTCTTTTTCTATTTTCAGCTTACGCACGGCCATGCTTATTCTATTCAGGGCTTCACGTCCAATCGATGGCTTCTCTGCGGCCGACTTTAGATTTGTCGATTGAATTTTAGTCGTTGTTTTCGGCTGTTGTTGCTCCAGTTGTGTAGGCTGGTTCGTAGGAGCAATTATAGCAGTAGTAGTTGTTGCCGCGGTAGTTGTAGTGGCTGTAGTAGTTGTGGTTGTTGTCGTTGACGTGGTCGCTGATCCACCAGCGGTGCTTGCCGGTGGATTCTGATAAAAAAATGTTTCGTCGGAAAATGGTGTCCATACGTTTTGAGCGTTCATAAATCGCACGCTCCACTTGTAACTGCTTCCAGCCGTCACGATATTAAACGGTATTATCATGGATGTCATCGATAACTGGGAGCCTTCCGAGTATGAAATAAATACCGGCGGAGCAGACGGATCGTCAGCTTTTTTTATGATCCAGTGAGTTCTCGTGTGCGTGAATTCCGGACTAGATGGAGGTGGATTTACGATGAGATATGACCATGGCATCACCCTATCCTGGTCCAGCGGTGAGACATGAACCGGCTTTGGAAATATTATCTGCTGTCCGCTATCACCGCCACCTGAGCCCGAGTTCTGCGAACCTATTGATATTGAAAAGTTAACGGATGAAACCTTGAAAAACTGGGTCACATTCTCGCTCGTAATGCCAAGAGCAAACGTATTTACCAGAAACGCCACCGCCAATACTGTGCTTATTTTTTTATTCATGCGGCTGTAAGCGTAAATGAAAGCGTATATGTACCGGAGCCCTGCGAAGCCGGAACCGCCTGGCTCAAAGATACGCCCGTGAAGTCCCAGCTGTAACTGGTCGAGGCCGATGATCCTGCTGTCAGTAGAGTGATGCTTGAGACGATTGGTGCTGTTTCCTGGAATAATGCCGATGAACCCTTTGTAATATCGGTGGTGGAAGAGCATGGAGATACAGCCGCAAGCGTTCCCGCCGATGCGTCTATCGTAAGCTGGCCACCGTAAGAGTCGGTATCACCGCCATCACTGCTACCAGATCCATCATTATAATCGTACTTTGGCGTGCCGGCGCTCCACGTGGCGGTGGCGCCGCCGGTTGCCGCTATGGTCAGCGTCCAGGTTGCCGTTGCGGTGGTATTGGAAACGCGGATTTTTTGTGAACTGATACCAAGGGTGCCGGTACTGGTTTGCGAGTCGAATGAATATGACAATGATGAAAATGCTACCGAAGGAGAGGAGACGGATGCGTCACCGGCATCAACTATATCGACGGATAGAGATCCACCGCCGGCTGATGCTAGTGCAAGTACGGTTGATATTGTGAGGTTACTCATGGCCGAGGAGGCCACATGACTAGCGGTGCCATCTTCCAGGAATCCATTCCCCTCCATATATAGCGTACCGGTGAAGGATGTAGTGGCTGTGTTATTCGCATTGACCCATACCTCCAGAGCCAGCTGATCATTGGCGTTGATGGTGGCGTTCGAAGCTGTGCCTGCCGTGACACAGATCTGACTTCTTTCGGAGCCTGCAGCGCCCGGCTCCACACCACAGGCCGTGGCGCTGACATTATCTATGAGAGAGGCTATATTTCCAGTACCCTCACGCCACTGGAAGACGTGTATGCGGAGTATCATATTTGCACTGTTGCTGTTTTCAGCCAGTGCGCCTTCAAGACGGAATGTGGTGCCCGTGTTGATGGTTTGAGAAGCCAGCTTTGGCGAGAGAAATGTACGGAACCAGACGTTACCCGCAGAGGCTGAAGTTTCCGTTCCTGCGACCGTAACCTGTGAAGTACCCGGAGAGTCTGTCATGGCCAGCGCAGTGGTTTTGTTCGCCGGTGAGCCGGATACCAGGTCGGATGCGGCACTCTGTTCGCCTACCGGTCCTGTTGTACTGAATGCGGTAGAGGCAGTGGTCGAGCGCAAATACCATGTGGTGGCATTTGTGGTTGCCGATGCAAGCACCAGATTTTGAGATACTCTAAAACTGCTCATTGCGGAAGATACGACGTGGCTTGCCGAGCTGTTCCCAATGAATCCATTCCCCTCCATATATAGCGTACCGGTGAAGGATGTAGTGGCTGTGTTATTCGCATTGACCCATACCTCCAGAGCCAGCTGATCATTGGCGTTGATGGTGGCGTTCGAAGCTGTGCCTGCCGTGACACAGATCTGACTTCTTTCGGAGCCTGCAGCGCCCGGCTCCACACCACAGGCCGTGGCGCTGACATTATCTATGAGAGAGGCTATATTTCCAGTACCCTCACGCCACTGGAAGACGTGTATGCGGAGTATCATATTTGCACTGTTGCTGTTTTCAGCCAGTGCGCCTTCAAGACGGAATGTGGTGCCCGTGTTGATGGTTTGAGAAGCCAGCTTTGGCGAGAGAAATGTACGGAACCAGACGTTACCCGCAGAGGCTGAAGTTTCCGTTCCTGCGACCGTAACCTGTGAAGTACCCGGAGAGTCTGTCATGGCCAGCGCAGTGGTTTTGTTCGCCGGTGAGCCGGATACCAGGTCGGATGCGGCACTCTGTTCGCCTACCGGTCCTGTTGTACTGAATGCGGTAGAGGCAGTGGTCGAGCGCAAATACCATGTGGTGCCGTTGGTAGTAGAGGCAGCGGATGCTTGCTTAACTGGAAAAAGAGGGAAGTTTCCAAGGCTCCACCACAGTGTTAGAATTACGATCAGCGCTCTAGCCGCGTTTTTTCTTTGATTTGCCATGCTTTCTTATCGTAGTTATGAATGCAGTCAACGAGATCGCAAATACGATAATTAGCACGAATAGAATTACCACATTGCGGTCCGGCGGCACCCAGAATATCAAAGGCGCTGTCTCAAGGCGTTGAAGTTTATTTTCGTATAGCGCTTCCGTTTTTACGGACAGCTTGCCGATTAGAGGCTTTGGAAATTCAAAATTTGATGTAAAAGAAGTCCCGCGCAAGACTTGAAAATTACGTTCGTTCTTTATTGGAAATGTTTTGAAAAAACGTCCGATTAAAGGGGTTACATTTTCGACTGCCATATTTATTGTGATGTCCTGGCTCACGTTACCTTCATTTTTTATAGTCGTAGCCGTCGAGTACAGTTTTTTTTCTTTATCCAGGTCTATGGAAAGATTCTCCAGCGAGAGTTTTTTTACAATATCTCCGGGAATAGTTACATATATGCGTACCCCGACGCGCGTCAAGAGCTGTAGTCCGCCCTCTGCCGCCGGTTCTTTTGCTATTTTTTGAATCAAGATGCCGCCGCTGTACTCGCCTACGCCTAAGGATGGATCATTTGGCACTGTTATTGAAAAAGGAACTGCGATGGACTCATGAGGCCCAACCGTAACCTCCGTTTTTTCAAGCGTAGTCCATGCGCCCACGAAGTCGCGCGGCTCGACCATTTGTTCGAGAGCAAATCCGCCGTCTGTGCTGGGCGTGGAGTCTGCCGGATATAGCATTACAGTTACGGTGTCATCGCCGTTATTCTGGATCAAGACCTCATCTTTTTTCGTCTCCCCTGAATTTAGAGTATAGATAAACCACTGCCGGGTGCGTTTGTCGTCTGGATCCGGGTAAGCAGGTCTGCCTCCCACGCCGCCGAACTCGGCGGCGTAGACAGTACTGTTGAATATGACAATGCCGACAATTACAGCAAAAAACACTCTTAATATGTTCCTCATGTATTTAAGAGTATCCGATCCGTTGCACTTATGCAATCGTAATGGTAAAGCTCAGCGTGTATGTGCCGCTAGGCTGACTTGCCGGTACAACTTGTGATAATGATATTCCGGTAAAGTCCCAGCGGCAGTATGTAGTTGCCGTTCCACCGCCTGTAAGCAGTGTTATGCTGGAGACTGCTATTGCTACTTCCTGATACGAAGCCGAAGATCCTTTTGTGATACCGGTTGATGGCGAACATGCTGTGCTGTCGGGAACACCGGCTACCGTTCCGACCGACGGATCGACCGTAAGTCTACCACCCTTTGTGTCGGCATCCGCATCGTCAGAGCCACCTGTACCACTGTCGTTGAAGTCGTAAGTATTTCCGCCTGATGTCCATAGTGCAGTGACGCCGCTGGTTGCGGCTACGCTTGTCGTCCATGTTGCATCAACGGAAGGATTATATACGCGTATTCTTTGAGCTGAAGCGCCTAGAGTGCCTGTCGCAGTCTGACTGGTGAATCCAAAAGACAGTGCACTGAATGATACCGAAGGAGAGCCCACCGTAACTCCTGCGGCGTCCACTATATCCACCGTCTGACTGCCGTCGCTGATTGTCTGGGAAAATGAGCTGGCGCTTGATGCAAGCACCACAGCGCTCTGCAGTAGAACCAGCAATAGACTGGAGAAGGTTACGAAGGAAAGAATTTTTGTTTTCGTAGACATAGTTACCGTATGGTTAGTTTTATTTTTCTTTCATATAATGATAGCAGATTCGGCTCATCTTTTCAAGTGGCATAAATAGGGCATATAATACCTGTAGTATGAGATCAAAATTGGCAAAACATAGGATACCGGCCACGATGTCGACACAGCACCCGGATAATGCGGCTCCGGCATTTTGGTGTAATAAGAGCTTTATCAATACTACGGATGAGGTGGAGGAGGCATATCTTTCTTTCAAAGACCTCGGTTGTGACGAGTATATGTGGGACTGGGAGGGGAAGTTCGTTGATGAGGCGGTCATAGACAAGCTGTTCCGCCGCTATACGGATTTTTTTAAAAAACATCCGCTTGGAAAAGAAAAATTCCTCACGTACCGCATTCCAAATATATGGGAGGAGCCAGGATATCGTCTGATCAGACCATTTATCAATATTGCCGCGGCGTCCGAGCTGGCAAAGGAATTTAAATTTCATACGCCCCCGATCATAGAGGTGATACTTCCGATGACTCGCAGTGCAGATCAGGTTCTACAAACGGAAAAAATGTTCCGCAAAATCGCACGTATCAACTGCCAGATTTTTGATGACAAAGCCGCGTGCTCGCTGTCGTCCATCGGCATGATACCGTTGATAGAGAGGGTGGAGGATTTGTGTCGCGCCGGATCCTTGGTAGAGGAGTATCTGGAGCTTTATAAAAAAGAATACGGGATTCACCCGCAGTACATGCGGCCTTTTATCGCACGGTCGGATCCGGCGCTAAATGCAGGGCTAGTCCCAGCGGTGCTTGCGTCAAAAGTTGCCATCTCTCAGTTCGCAGATCTGGAGAAAAAGACAGGAGTGCCGATGTATCCGA
>JBBTWW010000133.1:0-822 GCA_038062595.1 Patescibacteria group bacterium
AAGGCACTTGAGAAAACAGAAGAAGAACTGAAACGCGAGCGATTCAATCGCATGGTATTTACGTGGCTGTTATACGGGATACTGCTACTACAACCTATTCTTTGGGCTGTACTCCGTCCATAATGATTTTTTCTTTGCGAACCAATATAATCGTCAGGTCTTTGACGGTTTTTTCTATACGATCTACAAATCCATCAGGCTGAACCATCGATGAGTACAGTGTCGATGAATCACCTATAGCCTCAATAACAAACGGTGCATATGTAACCTCTTTACCGATGAGGAGCGCGCCGGCAGGCAATATCCTGAATCCTGCAGTTGTTGCCGTAATGCGTATGTCATTTACAGAGACAGCCTCGGCCCCAGAGGTAACAAGCTCATTGAGAAGATCTGTAAACCAGAATACCTGAGTTGATTTTGCGATATAAATGGATATTCCGGGTCCAAAAACCGCAATCTCGCCAGACAGCAATTCATACTGTTTTTTTTCCTGTTCAAGGGCCTGTAGGCTGGATGCCGAACTGGAGAGATCTGCTTTTTTCTGCTGAAGTGCAGTTATCGTGCTACGCAACCCATCGCTGGTGCTTTTTAAAATCCTGACTTCATTGACGATATCCCGACTCTGTTCACGGAGGACCAGGCTCTCAACTCCGCGAAATGCCGTGAAGTGTCTTGCAACTAAAAAACCTATGACGACACTGATGCAGAAAAATAACATGAGTTTGATATTCTTCATTCTAATACGGATAAATAATGCGTTAACGAAAGACCGGTGTAGGCAGGGACGGTCATGCCATCCTTCTCTTCGACTACAAAACGAAT
>JBBTWW010000133.1:832-3061 GCA_038062595.1 Patescibacteria group bacterium
TTGCTTTAAACGCCTGTGAATGTCCGGTAGTAGATCACTGTTCTGCAATTTGGAGCGTAACGCTGACTGAGGCCCTATTGCCTCAATGACAAACGGCGTAAAGGTGCGGAAGCCGTCGACCAAAAAGCTATTTCCAACAAAATTAATTGACGAAAGAGGCGTCACCCGTCGGCCATTGACCGATATTGCGGCGGCTGAACTATTGAACAGAAGATTGATAACATCGCGCACATCGCTGGGACGAACGAGCAGGCCATCATTCACGTCATCACCACGTGTGGCCTGCTGAGAGTCACTGATAAAAATGCTAACGCCACTCCCTAATACTGCCTCCAAGCCAAGCTCTCTACGCTTCGCGTCAAGCTCACGCCTGACGGCACCTGACGTGAGACGCGCTTTTTGACTCTCCACTGTCTTCACCTCCTTTTGCAAGCTGACCAGCTCCTGCTCCATGGCCTGCTGTTCTTTTACAAAAACTGTAACGAGTTCATTTTGCGCTTCTATCTTATCCAGGGGGTATGACCCAACTTTTGATACGGTGCTACGAATCTGCATGGTCAAAACTGCACCGCAAACGGCACCAAGCAAGAATAAAATCAGCCATATATACCTGGTACTCCTACCTGATCCTTGCAATAACATAGAGTTCTTGACACTGGATAATATTGACCCGACATGTATGTATTGATACAATGGTTTGAACGCTTGATCTTTGTCAAAACAAAAAGTATCGGAGTTACATAGTCGCTATAAGAGTGACTGTAAACCGATCGAAAAACAAAAGCAATAAAAAAACTTGCTTCGCGGTGGTAATGATCCCTTTATGGGCTTGGACCGTCATTACCTCTAACACAAATTGCCTGGTGCTCGGTTGCATCTTTATGAAGCAATCCGACGCACGTAAACAGGCCGTCGTTCCGGATCGGCGATAATAAATCCGAAGCGAAGCGCAGTGAATCAGGAGGGATTGGTCTCCTTTCTAACCTTAGGCTTTTGGGACTACATGTTCTCAGTTTATATAAAAATTTTTCAATCTAAACTGATAGAATACCCGAAGTGCCAAGGATAAGGGACGCTCAACATCAAAAGGGGGCGTCCCTTTTTTATAAAGCTCGGCCTCACTCGGACTGGCAAGGCCAGATCCTCGTTCAGCCTGCGCGGGCTCGCCGTGCTCGCCCCTTATTTTATAAAGCTCACTTCGCTCAGAGGTGGCAAAGCCACACTCTTCGCTCGTTGCGCAGTCGCCCCGACGTACGTCGAGGGCTCCTGTTGATATAAGCTCGGCGCAAAGCTAGTCGAAACCTACTCTGCTATAATGTCCGCATGATCGGCATTTTTGACTCTGGGTATGGCGGATTAACTATTTTTAAGGAAATCGAAAAACTCCTTCCGGAATACGATTACGTGTACCTGGGTGATAGCGCGCGGGCACCATATGGCGGCCGGAGCAAGGAAGCTGTTACGCGTTTTTCACGGGAGGCGGTGGATTTTTTATTTAAAAAAGGATGCTCGCTGATCGTGTTTGCGTGCTACTCCGCGTCGGCTATGGCACTGCGTGAAATACAGCAAAAATATCTGCCGACTCTACGCAGTGATAGCGATGACAAAAAACGCAATGTGCTTGGCGTGATACGTCCGGTGGTGGAATACGCCGCTACGCGCTCAAAAAAACAAAAAATAGGTGTGGTGGGCACGCGCGGCACTATAATGTCGGGCGCATTTGAAGTCGAGCTAAAAGAGCGTAATCCAAAACTGCGCGTGGTGTCCCGCGCGTGCCCGTTACTGGTACCACTAATCGAAGAACACAAGCACAGGACGCCTGAAGCGCGTGCGATACTCCATGAATATGTGGCGCCGCTAAAAAAAGCCGGCGTAGACACACTGATCCTGGGGTGCACTCACTATCCTCATATGTTGACGGATTTTCAACGTGAGATGGGAAAGGGAGTTGAGATTTTTAATCCCGGAAAGATCGTGGCAAAAAGTCTGAAAAATTATCTGACACGCCACCCGGAATTAGAGCCTGAAATGGCCAAAAAAACCAGCAAAAAGCAAAATGGAAGCTGTACATTTTTTACAACTGACGATATTGTGCGGTTCAAAGAGTTCGGCGAAAAATTTGCCGGCATAAAAATCGGAAATGTGAAGAAAATCAATCTGTAATTTGCCGACTTCATTAAATCGACAGGGGATTTTTCTTTTCTTGCATAGGACAAAATGCTAGCATTT
>JBBTWW010000134.1:0-28183 GCA_038062595.1 Patescibacteria group bacterium
CGCAAGCGCAAATGCTTCGGGCAACAACGCATCGAGCGTCTCGCCTTTTGAAAGAGAGGAAAACTGCGCGCCGACCACGCTGATAGCACGTCCACCGAGTCTGAGCATGGCAGTTTCAAAAGAAAACCTCGTACGCGTGGACGGTTCGTAAAAAAGTGCGCCCATTACCTTGCCCGCCAAGATGTCTGACCTTTTTTCTTTTTTCGCTATAGCCTCAAATTTCTTTGCATTTTTCAAAACCAGTTCGACATCACCGCGGGCAAACTGTTTGGCGGAGAGGATATCGGCTCCAGTAAATTCCATATGCCTTACTTTAACCCAAAACCTGCCATTAAGGAAAGTGATTTTTTATTAGCTTGCCAGCTCGCCCGCCCACGCTCTACAATCATGCAGATGGCACGCCTGATTCTGGCAGATGGGACTACATATGAAGGTAAACCGTTCGGCGCAAGCTCGAGCGGGGCGGGCGAGGTCGTTTTTAATACCGGGATGGTGGGCTACCCCGAGTCTTTTACCGACCCAAGTTATGAAGGCCAGATACTGGTACTCACCTATCCGTTGGTCGGCAACTATGGAGTTCCGGCGGTCACCCGCGACAAAAACGGCATTTTCAAACATTTTGAAAGCGACCGTATTCATATCCGCGGCGTTATCGTGAGCGAGTACTCGGAGAATTATAGCCACTGGCAGGCAAAAAAATCTCTGAGTGCGTGGCTGGCTGAGAACAACATTCCCGGCATCACCGGCATAGACACACGCGCGCTCACGCAAAAACTGCGCGAACATGGAGTACTACTGGGACAGATAACGCAGGATAGGAAAAAACCGTCAAAAAAAATTGCAGACCCAAATGTAGAAAATCTCGTCGACATCGTCAGTATCAAAAAGCCAAAAATCTATTCGGCGATCAGCGGTGGCAAGAAACGCATTGTTATATTTGACTGCGGCATGAAGAACAATATCTTAAGAAGTTTCGTAAATCGCAATGTAAACGTTATCCGCGTGCCGTGGAATTATAATATATGGGACGGCAAATATGAATTTGACGGCGTATTTATATCAAACGGCCCTGGCGACCCGGCGATACTAAAAGAACATCACGCCTTACTCAAGCGGTGTTTTGATAAAAAAATCCCGACATTCGGTATCTGCCTCGGCAATCAAACCATGGCGATCGCCGCCGGAGCAAAAACTTTTAAACTCAAATACGGCCACCGATCTCAAAACCAGCCATGCACGGATGTCACCACAGGTCGATGTTATCTAACTTCTCAAAACCACGGCTACGCCATAGCACCGAATACACTGCCAAAAGACTGGAGCGTCTGGTTTGAAAATCAGAACGATCAAACGGTCGAGGGCATCCGCCACAAGCGCCTCCCGTTCTTCTCTGTCCAGTTCCACCCTGAGGCTATGCCCGGCCCTACTGACACCGGCTTCCTTTTTGACCAGTTTCTCTCTCTAATATAGTTGTGCCGATACCACAAGGTGATATAATAGCCGGCGATGTGCACATTTGCTATTTTAACCCACTTCACACATGAACGCTTTTAGAAAAGTGCTCTCTGTTTTTGCGTTAACCTCGCTAATTGCCGCAACGACAGCTGTACAGGCTTCCAGCGACAAAAGTGCGGCAAATTTTCTAGCCGCAAAAGATGCAGTAGCCGCTATTACATTTATGCTCCCGTCCTCGCTAAAGCAGAGACTGAGCCAGTTGCTCGACACGATTCTGGTCGAAAGCGAGACACAGGCTCCGTCACAAAATCTTTTTATAAAAAAAATACGTGAGGGCGCGCCAATCCACCTCGGCGTAGGCAAGGACGCGCAGAGTCTTGTACTCCTGGTACCGGCAACCGATGCCGAGTGGCAGGTCGTGATAGAGGGCGGTGCGGTACAGGAGACACACAATGGTACCGACATTTATCTAGACTCATATAACACACCTGTCGCATGGAGCGACGGATTCATGCTCGTCAGTGAGAGCGCAGAATCAATAACCGCCGCACTGGACGCATCATCCGGTAGCGTCGCATCGCTGGCCGGTGATGCAAACTGGCAGGAGGTATCCGCCGACATGCTTGATAATCCATTTTTCTCCACATACTTCAGCCTTGCATCATTGGGAGACCTCATTAAGCAGTCTCTAGGTTCGAATGTCACGCCGGCAAATACCGATGATCTTTTGAAGATACTGGAAAAAGGCGGCGTATCGGCACGCGAAACCAGCGACGGATATGAGTTCAAAATGTCCATGTATGGCGACAAAGATTATATGACGGCAAATAATCTGTCATACAACATGTCAGGCACTTACTCGCCGAGATTACATACTAAGATGCCAAATAATCAGGTTATTTTTTACACCTCTGCGTATAATACCAAGGCGGAATCCGAGATGTCCGATAAGCTCGTAAAAGACATAACCGGCCAGGAAACCGCTTTTCCTCCGATTGATTTCTCAGACTCTCTCGGTATAGACGTAACACTGGATATGAATGAGGATATCTACGGCATGCTGACGAAGGAAGTTGTATTTGCAATGCAAAGAAATCCAAACAACGTCGTACCATTTGTAACATTCATGGCTGATGTATCCGACACGCGTCAAAAGGCGTTAAGTTTTGTTTCAAAAATGGAACAGGTACTGGATGCTGTAATGGAGCAAAACACGCCGGGCGTGTTTAAAAAGAGCACAAAAACAATTGGCGGTAGCGAGATGCTCCTCTATACGATAGATCCTACAAAAGAGGAAAACTTTGACGGGCCACCCATGAAGCCATTCCCTCTTCTCATCGGTGTCACTTCGGATAATATCCTTTTGATAACCTCTGATCCTGGAAAGGGGGCTGGATTCTTTTCAAGTGAGGGTTTACCGGCATTTACCGGAGACAACATCGCCGGCTTTGCCTATCTCAACATGAGAAATATATGGGACGCACTCGACGGATTCATAGCATGGGCTGAGGAAGTCGGCGGCGGCATACACGGCCCACCATTGGATTTTTATCAGGGATACTTCACAATGCTTGAGACTGCCTATGGATTCTCAGACGCACTATTCCTCAGCGAGGCAGAGACTGCAGAGGCGCACGTCACTGTCTCAATCCATACGGATAACCAGAAGCATCAGACATTTGAGGAGTTTTCCTCGGTAATGAAGTCGCGCGATACCGACGGCGACGGTGTCTCGGATTATGACCAGCGTTTCCGTTATGGTCTGTCGGTAATGTCATACGACAGCGACGATGATGGTGTATTTGACTCTGCGGAGATACGCGCCGGTACGAATCCAAATGGCGAGGGACAGCTATTCAGCGATGTCGCTCAGGATGAGTGGTATACGGAAGACGTAGGTGATCTGTACGTGCGCGGAACTGTAAAAGGATATGAAGACCAGACGTTCCGGCCGGGTGCTCAGGTGAGCAGACGTGAGTTCACCACGATGGTTGTCAGGGCGTTTAATACAGATCTGGAAAAAACTTTTGGACTAAAAGTCAGCCTGTCCGGTACTCCGGAGATCTCCCCTTTCTCAGACCTCTCACCAAATGACTGGGCGTATGAATCCATCATTACGGCACAACGCCTGGGATTTGTGAACGGCTATAGCGATGGCACATTTAAACCAAACGATCCGATCTCACGCGCAGAGGCCGTGGCCATACTAAATCGCGCATCCAGCGTACTTCAGAAAAATCAGCTCGGTGCGATAGTGATAGAAGATCAAACCGATCCATCTCAATGCGAATTTAGCGATTCTTCAGATGCCTGGTATACAGACTCGGTGAATAACGCGTGTGCGCTCGGCGTCACAAAGGGCAAAAAGCCCGGCGAGTTCCGCCCATTGGACAAGGTGACGCGCGCAGAGTCCGCCGCGTTGATCAAGCGCGCCTTGGACGTAGAGTTCGCATATGGCGATTACTAGTATCACATAGATCTTAAGGTAAATGTGACCGGCGATGAACCGGTCACATTTTCTTAAACCCATCATGATAAAAGCTTCCATGCTATACGACATCGTAATCTTTGGATTTCTAACCCTCGATATCGCCGCTATTATCGCCTTCGTCATCCAATTTGCGCGATATGGGATGAAGCTTTTTACGCCAATCCCCACTCTCGTTTTTCTTTTCCTGCTAATCTCCGGCGCCGTTATTTTTTATGGCAGTTTTATCGCGCCACACAGACTGACTGTAACCGAGCAGGAGATTTTTTTAAAAAACTCCGACAAAAATGAACTCGAAAAACCTATGCGCCTGGCGCTCATATCCGATATTCATGTCGGGCCGTACAAGAATGCGAAGTTCGTGGAAAAAGTCGTGAACAAAATCAACACGCTTAAGCCGGACATAATAGTGATCGCCGGTGATAGCGTTTTTGGCGACGACTTTGATATCACTCAGTTAAGCCCACTGAAAAACCTCTCCGCGCCCATGGGAGTATTTGGCGTACTTGGAAATCACGATTACGAAGACGGCTTCAATGGATCGGTACGCGATGGAATACTCGACGACTCCAGTGGTAGGGCTGGGAAAGTGGCGGCGGGACTGGGAAGCCTCGGCGTACGTGTATTAATAAATGAATCGGCTGTGATCGGCGGCAACATTGTAATAGGCGGCGTGGATGAAGTCTGGACCAATCGCGCGGATGTGACCAAGACATTTGCCAATTCACCAACGGAAACTGGTATCATGCGAATTCTGATTGCACACAATCCAGACATAATCCTCGCATCAGACTTCATGTCAGCAAAAATAGATCTCGTGCTCGCCGGACACACACACGGCGGGCAGATCCGTCTCCCGCTCTGGGGTTCCATCCCACGTCTTCCGACGAGACTCGGCAGGAAATACGATCAGGGATTATTTGATAAACTTTTTATCACGCGCGGCGTAGGCGAAACAGGCCCGCGTGCCAGACTATTCGCGACACCTGAGATAGCTCTACTGATATTGCGCTAAGAACCAGTCGCTTCATCTACTCTACTGGCAACTCTGCGAGCGACATCGTCACCGGCACGATCTGTTGCTAAGCTTCGTTTTAACGTAAAGACGATGTGAGGCTCCGGTCTTGTTCTGGCTTTTGAAAAATCAACGCCAACTTCACCCCATACATGATCATCTCCAACCTTCAATTCCCTCATAGCATCAATTACCTGCCCTACGCTGACAATATCAAGCCCCTCTCCGTTTTCAAGAAAAAATGGCAAAACAACCGTATTCGCACTATCGCTGGCCTCGTCAACAGCGGCCGAGATGGCATGTAGCATCCTATTGGCTGACGCACTTATTTCACCGGATTCACTTGGTCGAAAAGGCATAACAACATTTGATTAAATATTAACTATATCTTATGATAACATCTTAATGGCTATCTGTCAAGGTATAAGCGGGAGCACCTGCTTCAGGACGGTTTTGAAGTCGTAGCGGAATGATATCGTATTTTTACTGTCCTTTAGGCACTCGAAGATGTTGTCGATTTTTTGTGAAAAAATAGTCCAGTCGACAGACGACGACCTCGAGGTGGTCTCCTTGATCACGCTATCCACGAAGCGCTGTACGTCCTGGTGGGTGAGGCGCGCGTCGTATACCTGTGGTGTGCGCGATAGCGCACGACAGTAGTCCACAACCGCGCGCGCATGCTCGTATGCTACACCGTCAGGATCCGTCGTAGTATTTGCACTGTATGGGAAACACGCAGTGATTACGTCCGTCGCCTCTACGCACTCGTCACGTTCCGTCGTCAGCATCGTGCCAATCCTGCCCTCCCACTGGCCACGATTGTATCCGCGTGCGAGTATTTTTACTCTCGCTTCAAGATCGCGCGCAGAGCTCCAGAAATCCTTCCAGCGATACATTCCTTCCCACAATTCTCGATCTGTATAATTCAAGAAAAGCCCGGCAATAAAAGTAGCTGGGCCAAAAGGCTGGACCAGTCCGTAGTCATCATCGGAGTCGAAATATTTTGCATTCCTGGACTTGATATCCTGGAACGCGGCACTGCCGATTTGATAACAGCCATTGGTATAATCACAGTTCGCACGTGACTCTTTGATCGCAATAGCCATGAGGTAATTCGGATTCACATCGAGCTTTTCAGCGGTATACGCCAGCGCCATAGGCCAGTCGGGAGATGTGTATTTGAAATCAAAAGCCTGGCCCCACACCGAGGGGAGACGAACTTGCCCCAGCCACAATTGGGTCTCATGGGCGTGTTTTGAATTCTGATATGCACAGTACGGTGCGGCGGTAAAAGCATTCGGGTCGGCCACTGGGGGCGTAATACCAAGCACACGGCACGCGAGTGCACTAGCAGAACCGCTACCGGCCGTCCCTCCGGCCGTCCCGCTAGCCGAACTATCAATGGAGCCGCTTGCTGATCCATTTGTCGAACTTTCGTCATTTTCAACTGAAGGATCGTCAATGTCGCCCTCAATCTTCGGACCGGACCCGTCAGGGTTGAAATCAACCTCCGACGATGGTCCGCGCACGAATCCTGTCGGCCCGTCCTGTGTAAACTGCCACACGCGATAAATAATCTCCGCAAACTCCGCGCGCGTCACAAGCTTGTTCGCCACTGTCGTGGCGTCGATGAACTCAAACTCGCGCGCGGTTACAAAATACGTGTAGTACCACTCTTCACTTTTTCCCATAAAATCCTGTGGTCTATTCTTATATCCCAGCGGCACGTCCCACTTTGCACGGAGATAGCTGATCGGCGCTATGTGCTGTATACCAAATGCATCAATAGCCATGCGCAAAGCCTCTGTGACGATAATTTGCGAACCGGGACGAAACTCCAACGTACCCGGATATCCCTTGAGCCAGCGGTTGCGGTCATTTTTTCCAAAGCACACATGCCGCGCAAACCACTGCTCGGCCACATCCGAAAAGCAATTTCGATTTTGCACCGCATCCGGCTCCACACCTCCCGGCGCCAGCGCACGCACGATCATCGCCGCCGCCTCTGCGCGGTTGATAACTCTCGACGGCCGAAAAGTCCCATCCGAATATCCCTCCACAAAATCCATCTCCGCCAGAGCCTCGATAGCCGCAAAATTCTCATGTCCATTCGACACATCGGGAAAGGCCGCTTCGGATCTAGTAACAGCAAACACAACGCCTTCCACCGGCATCAACAGACAGACGAGAACACCGATCAATAAGCGCTTCATTGCCATACCGGAAATATACCACAAACATCGGATTAGATCGACCGCGCGGTTGAACAACCCGTATCAATATTATAATCCGTTCGCTGGATCACGACGATGGCTTGGTTTCCAGATGCAATGGGGCTGTAGTTGAAGAAAAGTCCACGAATCCTGAAGCCGGGATTGGAGGACTTGGCAACAGGAGGGACATATGTTCCTCCATTCGTTCCAGTTGCCCCAGGATAGATGACCCCATATTGCTTTCCGCCTACGTCGAATGACATTACTCCATTCCTATCAACGTCAACAAATTTTACTGTCTGACCCAAATAAGAAAGGCTGTCGTATGGTCCGAATCGCGCAACTTGGTAAGGGGGGTCGTTAGGGCAACGATCAGCGGCACCAACAACGCCATCAAAATCAGAATCCAAAAGAGCGCTGTCCACAAGTACGAAGCCTCGATTACCACGACCGCTGTCACGAGCGCCGCCAAAACCAAAAGTATCGCCCTTGTAGAGACCGTACTTTCCAAGGAAAGCAGCGAGAACGATTACCACCACCGCAATACCGATGCCAATTTTCGTACGTGTTTGCATAGAAGTAGATGTTACCGAACTGTATAAAATATGTTCCATACCGTTAATCTACCCCCCCAACACAAAAAAGCAAATGAAAAATAGTTGTGCGTGATAATCACAAAAACTGATCAGAACTAACCTTTCATCTTTTTTCATAAATTTTTCACAATTTTTTCATAAATTTTTTAGAAAAATTTCATATTCGCCTGCTACACTTAAAAACTACAACTTATAAAACACACCTGATGATCTCTATGCCGACCAGTCGACCAGTAGCTCGATCAACGACCGCCATGTCGACCCTTACTTCCACTGCGCCAATCGTTCCGTCGCTTCTCACGCCGCCGACCGCGCTGACAATAGCATCTCGACAGCCCCCTATACCGCCAACGATCACTGTCAGCACTTTTACCAACATCACCGACTCCGAACTTTACAAAAAATGCCAGGAGTATGGCGCCAATGCTCGCGTGTGGATACGGCGATTTGAAGCGCTTATTCCAGAGGTTTTTCGGCGACGGCTTTATCGCAAACGTGGCTATGCCTCCATCCATGAATTTGCGGCAAAACTCGCCGGCATGAGCTACGACAAGGTAGATCGCATTTTACGAGTTTCGAAAAAACTGGAAAACCGTCCGATTTTAAAAGCCGCATTCGAAAATGGTGATTTGAGCCTTGGAAAAATTGACGACATTTTATATATAACGACAACTGAATCGGAGCAGTTGTGGGCCGCTAAAGCACGGACGATGACGCACGATCAGCTTAGAGAAGAAATCAAAATCGAACGCTCTAAATATCAGTTATTGCCGCCGCCGCTTGACTCCTTAGGGAATATTGCAAAAGTTACCGACGTCGGTAACTTTCAACCTGTAAAATTGACCGAGATTGATGGGTCTAAAAATGGACTATTGCCAGGAGTGGCTGAAGCTGGCATCGGCGTAATCGCACTTGCCGACGATATAACAAACGAATTCAGAAATCTTTCAATAAAAATCTCGCCGCAGACAGAGCGCAAACTACTGACGATTAAACAGCGGTTGGAAAGATCGCGCAAGGAAACGGTGAGCATGGGCGAGGTTATAGAGGCGCTTGCGGACGGCGCACGCGAGGAGATTGCGAGGAGTCAAAACAAACGGACGATAAACCGCTGTCCGGATTGTATTAAAAGACGGGCAGCGGCCGATAAGTTGACCGTTGAAGCGACCAGCAAAAGACTTTATAACAAATCTGATGACGATGTGACGCGCTATGTGCCGCGTGAGATTCGCGAGTTGGTCTTGGCGCGACAGAAATATCGGTGCCCGGGCTGCCTCCGCCCGCCCACAGATATACACCACCTCGACGGCTGGGCGCGCACGCGAAACCACAACCCCGACCGGTTGATCTATCTATGCAAAACCCACCACTCATACATTCATCACAACGATAAAAAAGTGCAGGCGTATAAAATTACCAAATGACCAAAAATCTAATGTACTATACCACCACCAGGCCCGATAATCGGCGGCTCCGCGGACGTGTCAGGTGAAGGCATGGCCGCATCCAGTACGGTTTCCAGCCCTTGGTTAGGCACCGACGGTGGCGACAATGGCGGTGTAGCCTGCGCGGCGGCCGACCTGCGCCTCTCGTCAAATGCGTATATCGTCTTTCCGACACTTTCTCTAGCAAATGTAGTCACAAAACCCCTCATCGCGCTGGCGGACACGCGACCGGTCTTCGGTTTTTCCGAATCCGTACTGCTCATAGTGCAGTCAAGCGTATCGGATGAGCCATCGCTAATCTTGCTATATAGTCGCGTGACATAATCATCTAGAGCTGTCCCGGACATTATCTCCGAGACATTACGATCAGCATCAAGGTAAGCGGCTACAAAAGCCTGCGTGCCACCACTGAGAAAATCAATCCTATTATATGTAACATCACCATCCTTAGAGGCTGTAATTATGCACCGACTATTTTCACCTGCAACTTCACATTGCACAGTTCTATTACTGTCTTTTTCATCAAAATCTCCAGGCTCGCAAGCCCGTATGGCAACCATACAATTGGTTTTTGCCGAATCTGCTATAAACGAAATATTATCTATGACCTCTTGCGTAATATCTTTTGGCGCGCACGCAGGTGCGGCGGCGAGGGCCACAGCGGATACGGCGGCGGAAACTCTGTTTAATGACATTTTTAAAAATGATTAAAAATCTAATCCAATCTAAGGCGCAACTCTACACCGCGCCATGCGGCATTGTCAAAATTGACAATTCAGGTACCCTATAGTCATGTACATCTGCCTCGATCTGGAAACCACCGGTATAGATCCGTCACATGACAGAATCATCGAGGTCGCCGCGGTGAAATTTGATGACAGCGGGAAAATCCTGGATCGATTCGTCACATTGGTGAATCCGGGTTTTGCTCTTCCTCAAGCCATCACTGTTATCACGGGTATCACTGACTCCGACCTCAAGGATGCACCGCAATGGCAAGATGTAAAAGAAAAAGTTGTCGCTTTTATAAAGGGCGAACTGCCGATCGTCGGGCATAATGTGAGCTTTGATCGGGATTTTCTAAACAATCACGGTGTGGCGACACCGCAGGCAACGTACGACACCGTGGAGCTGGCGAGAATGTTTTTCTTGGATGAACCTTCGTACGCGTTGGAAATCCTTGCAAAAAATCTCCCACTCCCCCACCGTCCATCACACCGCGCGATGGACGACGTGATGACGACTGTAGATTTATTTTTACTGATTTTAAAAAAAATCAGCGCGCTGGAACCGGCTGTTATGAAACAACTGTCGGGCATACTGGCAAGAACTGAGTGGCCGACTAAGCGTCTTTTCCTGAGTACGGCAAAGGACTTCAGCCATATTGCTGATACGGCAGGTTTTGCAAAAGTTTCGGCAAAAAAGAAAATGGCAGGACAGCTCGACATATCACAACTATTGCAAAACACTATTGTCGAGACACAGGAAAGTTTTGAGCTCAGTAAGCTTCCGCATGACAAAAAAACACTCGTCGCCGTCGGCACGCGCAGAAGTATGCTGGAGCGGCTTGATAATGCGACGGCAATTTTTGAACCGGAGTTTTACTTAAGCCGGTCGCGCTTTGATCAGTTGATAAATCAACCATCACTCTCATCGGCAGAGGCTTCATTTGCAGTAAAAATCACCCTGTGGCTGGCAAAAACAAAGATTGGAGTACGACAGGAACTGGCCCTGGGGCAGGACGAATATAGGCTATGGGACCACGTCTGTGCTCTCGACATCACTGATGAATCTTTTTTCCGGGATGCTCTGGTAATGACTAAAAATGCATCGGTAATATTGTGCCATCACGCATTTTTGATTTCAGAAATTTTTTCACAAATCTCTCCGGAGCACATCATCGTCGAAGATGCGCTGGCGCTCGAGGACAATATTACGCAGACGCTAACGATACGAGTCGGCGAGGAAGACTTCACGCATGACAAATTGACGGAAGAGCAAAAAAATAGAATTGGAATTCTTTTCGGCCTTATTGGGATGTATTACAGTAAAAACACAGATCCGATGTACAAAAGTGATGTGGTAATCGATAACACGATGAAGTTCACAGAGGATGGCGGAAAAATCTTAAGCATGCTGGAAAATCTGGATATCGACTGCGACGCGTTACGCAATTTAAAAAAAATATTTGAGTTGGCGTCAGACATCGACCGCTGGGTTGTATACGTATCCGGTTATACCGGTAGCATGCGGCTTTTTGCCGTCCCTCTCGGCGTTGACGAGCCTCTCTGTGAGACTGTACTCAGCGCATCCGGTAAGCATACGATATCTTTCATCGACAGCGCATTATCCATCAGCGGAGATCTTTCTTTTTTCAAAAATGTAATCGGCCTTGACGACCGCTTCACCTCGCACCGCACGCCATTTTCATTATCAAATCTCACGCTGGATATTCCAAGCGATATACCCGGGCCAAATACTAACGGATATTTCAGCAAGTACATCGAAATCTTGAAAAAAAGCATGGACGAGTTCGGAGGCGCTACGCTCGTATTGCTACAGACGAAAAAGGCTCTGGAAGCCACGTATCTACGGCTCATGCCGGAAGCCAACGCCCGCAGTATGCACCTGCTGGCCCAGGGGCTCTCTGGCGGGCGCGGCAAGGTCATCGAGCTCTTTGCGACCGACCCCGGTACCACGATGCTGATTGGACTCCAGAGTCTGCTGGAGCTCATCGAGCCGATCGAGGACGACTTGAAGTGCGTGCTCTTCCAAAAAATCCCATTTGATTTTTCCACCAACCCGCTATTTAAGATGCGGCCGCAACGGTATAGAAACGGCTTCGAGGAGTATACGGTCCCGCGCGCGTTATTGCGCTTCAAAAAAATTCTGGCCGAACTCAATCGCGGCGGTGCTCGCAAGATAATTATCCTGGACAGACGGCTACTGGAGCGCGACTACGCGCGCGGGTTCTTGAACGAAATCATGGCTTGAGCTACAATATCCTGGTGAAATTCAAAACCCTACAAATAGTAAAGATAGGCAGTCAAGCACTCTTTCGCGATAAAGATCGGATTGATATTAACAAGATTAATGATATCGGTCATGACGTGAAATATCTGCGAGATCACCATGGTGTAATGACCGTGCTTGTAACCTCCGGCGCGATATCTCTCGGCAAAATGTCACGCAGTGTAGCCGAGGCCTCCAATGATCTCGTAAAATCACGCGTCGCGGCATCCATAGGCCAGGTACAACTGATGGATCTGTATAAATTGAGTATTGGTGAGGAGGTGGCGCAGATACTCGCCACACACGTCGGAATAGCAAATGAAGAGAGCAGAAAAAACTTTGAAGAAATGATGCGTATACTGATTAACGACGGTATTTTTCCGATCGTGAACTACAACGATACTATGGACGACTACGAGATGAAACACGTACAAAACTTTGGTGACAATGACAAACTCACCGAGACTCTGGCGATAATGCTAAATGTAGACCGCGTTGTCATCGTCTCCAATGTAGATGGATTTCTTGACCAGAGCGGCAAACTTATAGAACGCATAACCGCAAAAGACGACTTCCGCCAATACTATACATACTGCAGTACGAAATCAAACCGCGGTACAGGCGGCATGTGTTCAAAAGTTTCAGTTGCAGAGAATCTGCTCAAGCACGGCATCACCACGATAATAGGAAATTCCGCATACAATCTACCGGACATAATAGACGGCAAAGTACCGCGAACGATCTTCGTGCCGTAATGTGTTATTATCTGCCAACTGCGAATTCAGTTGATGCCATAAAATAACCTCTCTGCACCAGCTCACGATACGCGGAGGAGAGGTTAACATCTTCCAATACACGTGCTTCTGCAATAAAGTCTCGAAGCGCACGTTTCCGTATCATAGGATCTTTTTGACTCCGTAGTTCATTCATACATATCTTCATTTTAGATAGGTTTTTGACGATACCGCGAATCATACCAAAGCCTAAATGTTCATACATCAATATACTGTGTTCTGATACGTAATCATTAATCGCGTCAACTCTCACGGCAAGAGCTCCACACACAGCAATTCTATCGTCGCCTGTTTTAGCCTGCATAAGCTGTCTTAGTAAGGTGTGTATAGCCTCTTTTCCGTTTTCGATAAATACGGTACAGACCTGCAAACGAACAGAGTCCATATTGCGTTCTGGTAGACGGGAATCATACTCCACACGTGCTCTCATTGCTTCTACGGCTTCTTTTAATATCTTGATGTATCTACCGATAGATGAGTCTTGATTGATATTTCTGGGCAGTATTGCAACGATATTTTTGACCAGCTCTTCAAAAGCAAAAACCTCTCCGAACACTTCGTAATTGATAACGCTGTTAAAATCCGACTGTGCTATGTAACGAGCTCTGTCCTGGAGCTTAAGAAGACTGACACATACTTCTCGACGCTCTACGTCTATATCTTCTCTGCTTGGCTGGAGCATCCCATTCGCCGTTCTAAATATACTTCCACCATCTGGTCTTTTACGTCCTTCTTTGGATACTCGAATAGCCGCTCTAATTCTAGCGGCACTGGCCAGTGCTTCATCGGGTAAAGACATTACTTCATTAAGCACGGCGGTCATATCGAGATTATCATTCACAGCGCCAAGAGCTACTATAACGCCTCCGTTTAAGCTATCAAGTGCAACATTTGAGACTACACTCAACCCGGATTTATGATCCGCGATCTCTAGTCTTGGCCTTTCTTGTAAATCTTGAACTCCCATTATAATTAAATTAAAGGAGTAGAATTATACATGTTATTTAGGACAAGTCAATATGTATCCCAACCTGTAAGTCTAGATCTTCGCCTTCAACGCCTCTATCTGATCGCGTAGCTCCGCGGCGAGTTCAAAGTCCAGATTTTGGGCGGCCATCTCCATCTGTACCTCGAGACCCTTTATCAGACGACCCATCTCTTCTTTTGGTACCTTTTTGATATCTATCTTTGGCGCCCTGTCCTTTTTCTTGCCCGGCGCATCTATGGCCTTGATCGCCTTTATGATCGTCTGCGGCGTGATCCCATGCTTCTCATTATACTCGGTCTGGAGTTTGCGACGGCGCTCGGTTTCAGAAAGCGCACCTTTCATGCCATCAGTAATTCTATCAGCATACATTACTACAAATCCATTCACATTGCGTGCGCAACGACCGATAGTCTGGACGAGAGCAGATGTGGAGCGAAGAAATCCCTGTTTGTCAGCGTCGAGAATTGCGATGAACGAGACCTCAGGCAAGTCCAATCCTTCACGTAGCAAATTAATACCAACAAGTACGTCGAACGCGCCAAGGCGCAAATCACGAAGAATCTCAACGCGCTCAAATGTCTCAATGTCCGAGTGTAGATATTTCACTTTTAATCCCGCATCAACGAGGAAGTCTGTGAGATCCTCGCTTGAACGCTTTGTCAATGTAGTAATCAGCGTGCGCTCTTTTGAGACAATGCGTTTTTTTACCTCTCCGATAATGTCCGGAATTTGATTTTTTGTCGGACGCACCTCGACCCTTGGATCTATCAATCCTGTCGGGCGCACTATCATCTCCACCATTGTGTCTTTTGATTTTTCCAGCTCGTATTTCGCGGGCGTGGCGGAGATGTAGACCACCCTGTCCATGAATTCTTCGAACTCGTCAAATTTTAAAGGACGGTTATCGTGGGCTGAGGGAAGCCGAAATCCGAAGTCGACGAGAGTCTGTTTGCGTGAAAAATTACCGTTGTACATGCCGCCGATCTGCGGAATAGAGATGTGCGACTCATCCACTACGAGCAGGAAGTCTTTTGGGAAATAATCCATCAGCGTAGATGGGGGCTCACCGGGGGCTTTACCGGAAAAATAACGGGTATAGTTCTCTATGCCGCTGACGTATCCGGTCTCGAGTAAGAGCTCGATGTCGTACTCTGTGCGCGTCTTGATACGTTCTGCCTCCAGCCCCTTGCCCATTTTTTTCAACTCGTTATAACGCACATCCAGGTCCACGCGAATCTGATCTATGGCACGCTCTATCTTCTCGCGCGTAGTCACGCTATGTTTGGCCGGAAATATAGTAATCTCATCAAGCTCGCGAACGATCTCGCCGGTAAACTCTTCTTCTTCGGAAATTTTTTCCAACTCATCACCAAAAAACTCAAGGCGGTAGATAGTATCCTGACCAGGCGGAAATATCTCTACTACATCGCCCAAAACGTGAAACATGCCCTGCTTGAACTCCATTTGCGAGCGCGTGTATTGGATCTCCGTAAGCTGACGCAAGAGTTTATCACGCTGGTACGACTCCCCTTTTTTGATTTTAATAGCCAGCGCCGAGTAATCATCGACATCACCAAGACCGTAGATGCATGAAACCGTAGCGACGATAATAACGTCGCGCCGTGTGAGCACATTCATCGTGGCCGCGTGGCGGAACTTGTCGATCTCCTCATTGATAGATGCATCCTTTTCTATATACGTATCCGTAGCCGGCATATACGCCTCCGGTTGGTAGTAATCATAATAGGAGACGAAGTAGCTGACGGCATTATTTGGGAAAAATTCTTTAAACTCCGAATACAGCTGAGCGGCAAGGGTTTTGTTATGTGAAAGAACCAGCGTCGGTTTTTGTACCGCATTAATTACATTGGCTACGGCAAATGTCTTGCCTGAGCCTGTCACACCAAGCAGTGTCTGGTGTTTGACGTTATTATCCAGATTCTTCAGCATCTGCTCTATCGCCTTCGGCTGATCGCCGGTCGGCTTGTATGGTGCATTGAGTTGAAATTTTGGCATACAAAAGCGCTAAAATAGCTTTATTACAACCGGAGTATTGTACCACTTAGCCAATACTCTAACAAGGCCGCCACTATCTGTCTAAAAGTATGGGTATTGACAAAAGTGGCTTTTTCTATAAAATTCTGCCGATGCGTGACTGCACAATTCACATTCGAGACAACGGGGAGCAAAGCGCCATCCCGATAACGATCAAGGTACATTTTCAAGGAGAAAATAGGTCTTCTGAAGTTGCCATAGATATGGCAACGATTGAGATTGCCAGACGCGTACGTGAGATTTTTGAAACTGTACTTGAAGAAGTCGGTTACTATTCGCGCGTGCGCACAGATACTTCAACGATGTACGACTGGGATTCATCAAGAAGAGAACCGGCCTCATACGTATTAAAACGCGAACGACTGGAAAAACCGGGTGGGGCCTGTCGCGTATACTGCGAGGTCACACCACATGGGGATGATGCCGGTAAACACATGCTGTTTGAGCACAAAGGTGAAAACTCGGAGATCGACATGGTTATGTTCTTTGTATACGAAGAAATTCGCAGGATTTTTGAATCACACGGATATTTTAGACGCTCCATGCATCACGGGGAGGCGGGCAACAGCGAGTGCATCTTTGAGCTTGGAATAACCGAAACTACCGCTGAATAATCTGCTCCGCACCGCACTCCTGGCAGTACGCCATGAATTTTAGCGTATCTTTGCCGCATGACGTGCAGTGTCCGATGAGCTCCTTGCCACAACCGGAGCAAAACGTAACACCATCCTGCATTGGAAATGCACAATATGGACATTTACGTGTGCTGAGCCTTTTTGTCGCCATTCGCTTGAACGAGAACAGATGACGCTGAAGCAGATAAATCAAACCTGCAAATATGGCAACTATAACCACGATCACCACGTAGTAACCAATGATGCGCGTGATCGGATTTTGCGCCAAGAAGTCCCATATTTCCTTAAAAAGCTCCCGCGGCAACCAGCTCCATGTAAAGCGCGCAAAAATCTGAATTGCAAGTATGGATGCTGTAATAAGAACGCCAAGAGGAATAAAACTATAGCGTGAATTTCTTTCGTGACTTCTGCGATACCAGAAAAATCCAAGCAGGAAGAATGGAATTACAAAAAGTGCGAGCAGGCCAAATATTTTTGTCTCGTAAATTTTTGCCTGCCATGACGAGAGTTTTTTGGCTTCTTTCTGCATCACATCTATCTGTCGCTCCACCGGCACAAGCTCGCCTAAATAAACCGCCTGAATTCTTGCCTCGATATTTCCTTTTTGCTTTTCCAAATCGATAATCTTTTGGCGTACGTTCGCGGATGAGTCATTAACATTTTCACCATCGGCAATATCCTCGAGCAGGGATGTATCGTACACGGCGCGTTCTTTTCCCAGTTCTGCATTTACCGCATCAAGTTGACGCTGTAGCGGATTGCGCAGTGTCCTGCCTTTGTCTGAATAAATTGTCTGCAACGCGGCGATGTCCTTGCACAGCTGGTGCGCATCCACTGGGACACCGGCGGCATCGGTGCGAACGGGCTTTGCCGGCTCATACTGATATGGATCGACGTATGCATCTGTGTAGTAGCTGAAGCTGTATCCATTCAAACAGTTCCATGGAAAACTATCGACAGGCCGCGATATCGAACTCTCCAGATCGCTCAACGCGCGTTCTGAAACCACCATGAGAAAAGCCACCATAACAATGGTTAGCACGATAGTGCCAATGCTCACACGATGTTCATCTGATTGAAATTTTAACGTAGAATTTTCAGATTCTTGAGATTTTTTAAAAGGCCACATGATGATGAGAGTTAAATTATTACTGGTGATCCCGGCAGGAATCGAACCTGCATTACCAGCTCCGCAAGCTGATGTCCTATCCGTTGAACGACGGGACCTAATTGATAGAAAGCTCGTTCGCCTCGTGACTCCGCTGACTGCGCGGAGATCACTCGCCTCACTGCGCGGCCCCGCCGTGCGGGGCCCCAACTCACTCAGCCTACGCGCTCGCGCCGTGCGCTCGCTATTTGATAGAGAGCTCGCTGTGCTCGGCGCATGGCTCATTGTATCCTGCGCGCCGACCCAAGCATATTAACAGATTAAAAACCGCATTTCTAACTCTGGATTGACTTTTTGCCAAAAAATAGTGAAATAACGCGACGAACAGACAGGATAAAAATCGCGTGAAACTTGTGATTGCGTAAGGAAAAACGTAAGATGGCCTGCGATGCTAGCTACCTATCTTGTTAGTTTTGCTTTTTCGGCGCTTGCGAATATGGCGATACCACCGCCGCCGGCCCACCCGAAGGGTATATATCTTACGAGCTATAGTGCTATCAACGACCGTGGCGCGGAGCTGATTTCCGATATGAAGCGGGCCGGCGGGAACATGGTGATCATAGACATACAGGACTCGGACGGTCGCCTGGCGTATGAATCGAAACTTCCGCTCTCTGTGGAACTCGGCATGAATGGTAGAACATTTCGCGATCTCCCCGCGACCGTCCGCAAGATGCGTCTTAATGGTATGTACGTCGTCGCGCGCTTTGTTGCTTTTAAACAACCTTACCTCGCCTCACATCGCAGTGACTGGGCACTAAAAGATAAAGAGACCGGGCGTCCATTCACCGCGCGCGACGGACTGGTGTGGCTCGATCCGTCGAAGCCGGAGGTGACGGACTATCTTATTTCAGTTGCTGACGAGCTGGCAGACATGGGTTTTGACGAGATCCAATATGATTATGTGCGCTTCCCCGAGGCCGGCGCACGCGGATATATCGGCTACACGTGGGAAAAAACAGAGATGGATCGCGAGTCGGTGATCACTGAGTTTGCCGCACGAACTGCAAAAGAACTACACGCGAAAAAAGTAAAACTCGGACTCGATCTCTTTGGTGTCGCCGCATGGAATAACGGCTACGACGCGAAGATCATTGGTCAAAACATCACCGATTTATCAAAACACGTCGATGTGATTTACCCAATGGTTTATCCATCGCACTTTGGCCCCGGTTTTAATGGATTCAAAAATCCCGCCGGCGAACCTTACTACTTCGTCTCCGAAAGTTCAAAAAAATTCCTGGAACTTATGAAAGGTGGCCGCGCAGTTCTCCGTCCATGGCTACAGGGCTTTGCCTACCGTGTGCCAAATTACGATAGCTGGTACGTAGAGGAGCAGATAAAAGCTCTCCACGATCTTGGCATTGAAGAGTACGCCATCTGGAACGCCAGCAACACCTACGACACCTCCTTCGAGGCCATGCGCAAGTTCTAAGTTTTCAAAAAAACTCCTTTACGAAAGACTACTTTTAAGATATACTAGAAGTAGTCTTTTAACACTACTTTCATATGACAAAAGTAATCGGAATCAAGGAACTGCAGACCGGAACAAGAAAGATAAGGGAAGGTGTTGAAAATGGAACAAGGTATGTGGTCTTGTTCCGTTCAAAGCCTATATTTGAGATACACCCGATGAGTGGCGATGACATTGAGGAACTGCATTTTAATGATGAAGAGATAATAGCAATGGGTAGAAAGCTTGAAAAAATGCTTACGAAATAGTGAATGCTTATCATAACAAATTATATTGCGAGACATGAGATGAAGCCGCTTGGCAAAGTATTTAATGTCAGCGATATACTTGTCGGCGCGAAGAAGATTATTAAAAATTTGGCAATAGAAATACGACATCCTGGAGACGGTATGTCATTTCGTTTTTTCAAGGTACGCATAGGCAAAAAAGGCGACGGCAGAATGATAGCATTTTTCACAACGGCAAATGGAAATGTTGTTCCGCTTCTAATTCGTGCCAAAAAAGATAAGCAATATGGTGAAAATATGTCTTCAAGCAACAAATTTGTAACACAGCAGATAAAAAAGAATTTACTACGTGTGCTTGAAGATATAAGAGACAACCGCTTCGAAAAGTTCGATATACCATCTTAAAGCCCTGTACTATTTCAAAACCTCTTCGGGTGACCTGTAGTGATTTTCCATATGCAGGTCTTTTGCCACGCGCTCGTAGGTGAGGTAGCCGGCGTGGGTGTTGAGACCAAGGGTGAGGGCGCGGTGCTTGCGTACCATTGGGATAATGCCGCCTGTAGCCATCTTGACGATGTACGGAAGAGTTGCATTTGTAATAGCCTGCGTGGACTGGCGTGATACCTGGCCGGGCATATTGGTAATACAGCAGAAAATCTTACCGGCGCGCTCGTAGCGGGGACTCCTGTGTGTAGTTGGTTTTGCTCCCCATATGCATCCGCCCTGATCTATCGCAACGTCAACGATAACAGCGCCGCTGTGCATGGAACGAATCATTTTTTCTGAGACGACAGTTGGTGCCTTGGCGCCCGGAACGAGAACTGCGCCAATTAGAAGATCGGCCTTTGACACCCAGTGAGAGAGAGTTTTCTCATCAGATTTGATAACCTGCACGTTCTTAAAAAGATGTGGTCCGAGAATCTTTCGGAGCTCTTGTTTTCGTATAGCCACAACCTTTGGATTGATGTCGAGAAGTACTACCTCACCGCCCATGCCGCCTGCGGCACGTGCGGCCGCGGCGCCGACATGGCCGCCACCTACGACAACAGTGAGCGCGGAGTCGGCGCCCGGAATCTTGCCGAGAGTCTTACCGACACCGCCGTATTTTTTTTGCATATAATTGGCACCATATTGAATAGCCAATACGCCTGCTACATCACTCATCGGGGCAAGAAGAGGAAGCGAGCCATCTTTTTCCTGTACGGTCTCATACGCAATTGCAGTTACACCATTTGCGAGAAGTTCTTTTGTGAGCTCAGGATCAACGCCGGAGAGATGAAGATAAGTGAAGAGTGTCTTGCCATTCATGAGCTTCAGCCAATAAAACTCCTGCTTCACAGGCTCCTTGATCTTCATTATCAACTCCGCTTTTTTTACAATTTCAAATGGGCTGTCGTTGATGTGCGCTCCGGCTGAAACATAATCTTCATCAGCATATCCCGATCCCCAGCCTGCCTGGCGCTCTACGTATACCGTGTTACCAAGTTTCACGAGTTTGCGTACTCCATCGGGAGTAAGAGCAACACGATTCTCATTATCCTTTACCTCCTTCAGACAGGCGATGATCATAAAACGATTGTTAAAATGGTATGAAATTAGATGAGAACTATTTGATGTAATTTAAAGAAAAAGAGCCAAGCTGTAAAGCTTGACTCCTCTTGAAATTCATCGTATCGCCGCCTTTCGTAGCTTCTCGATGGCGGCTTTTCTATTTTTTGCACTGAATATGTACGAGCCGGCTACCAGGATATTCGCACCGGCGGCGACTGCAAGTTTTGCTGTCTGATCTGTAATTCCACCGTCAATCTGTATATCCAGCTTTGGCATCGCATCGCGCAGATCCTGTATCTTGCCAAGCACGCCTGGAATGAACTCTTGCCCTCCAAAACCGGGATTTACGGACATAACCAGAATCATATCCACGTCGTGGATGATCTCCTCAATCATCCCAAGTGGCGTAGCAGGATTGATCGAGACACCGGCGCGAATGCCGTAGCTCTTTATCTGATAAATAGTGCGGTGGAGGTGCTTGCACGCCTCCTGATGTACCGTAATGCTCTTCGCGCCTGCTTGCACAAAGTCCTCTATATACCACTCCGGATTTTCGATCATTAGATGACAGTCGAGCGGTTTTTTACTTTTTATGCGCGACACGACCGGCGCACCTATCGTAATATTTGGCACGAAGTGACCGTCCATAACGTCGATGTGAATCATGTCAACGTACTGCTCCACCGACTTGATCTCGGCATTCAAATTACCAAAATCCGCTGAGAGTATTGATGGTGCGATTTTTATTTTCATAAAATAAATAAAATATTAAGGTCCTATTTGGCTTCTATGCCGGCGATCTTTGCTATGCGTCGCGTATGGCGCTCATCGCCGCTAAATGGCGTCTTCAGAAAAACATCAACCAGTCTGGTTGCGCGCTCCAGGTCAACAATTCGTCCGCCTAGACATAGTATGTTGGCATCGTTGTGTTCCCGTGACATCTGTGTGGATAATTCGCTCTCGGTGTTGGCCGCCCGTATGCCTTTTACTTTGTTCGCCGCCATACACATCCCGACTCCGGTGCCACATATCAGCAAACCAAAGGAGCTTTTATTTTCGGAGACTTTTTCGCCAACTTCACGCGCGATATCCGGATAGTCCGCACTATTCTCTATACCAAAAACGCCGAGGTCGATTGGCTTGTAGCCATTTTCACGCAGATGGTCTTCTATTTTCGCCTTCAGCTCATAGCCGGCGTGGTCCGAACCGATATACACGTCTATGCTCTGCGGCATGCTAAAGAAAAATTATTTGGTAAGCGGGGAGAGCGGCTTGCCCTCATACACATTGCGAATGATACGTGAGAGCAATGGCGCGACGGAAATGATCTTCATATTTTTCAGCTTTTTCTCCGGAGCAAGAGGAATGGTGTCGGTAAATACGATTTCTTTGAATCCGGCGCGCGCGAGGCGATCTCCTGCATCGCGCGAGAGCACCGCATGCGTGGCGGCCAGATATACGTCAGGACGGGCACCTGCCTTGCGCACCGCCTCGCGCGCATTACACACACTCCCGGCAGTATCGACGAGATCGTCATATACTATGCATGTGCGACCTTTTACATTTCCAACCAAGTGAGTAACTTCTGATTTATTATGCCCTGAACGTTCTTTGTTTAATATCGCAAGCTCCGCCCCTATATCGCCTGCAAATCTTTTTGCCTCTTTCGCACTACCGACATCAGGCGCTACGACAACGATATTTTTTAATTTCTTCTTTTTGAAAAAATCCACAAAAAGCTTACGCGAGCGGAGATTATCAACCGGAAAGTCAAAGAAACCCTGCTCCTGATCCGAATGGAGCAGAATAGTAATGAGGTGATCTGCGCCGGAGGTCGATATCAAGTCAGCAATAAGCTTTGCTGAGATCGGCTCCCTGGCCTCCGCCACGCGATCCTGCCGTGCGTACGGATAGTACGGCATGACGACATGCACCCTGTGCGCAAAAGATCGTTTGAAGCTATCGAGCATGATAAAGAGCTCCATCAGGTCTTCGTTCACATTTCCAGTACCGGTCTGTACCACGAAAATTTCGCAATTTCGCACCGACTCCTTTGGTCTCGCATAGATCTCATTTGATGCAAACCTCGACAAAATCATCTCCGAGACCGGAACGCCCAGGTGCCGCGCTATGCGCTCTGCTAGCTCCGGATGACTCGACCCGGAGAACACCTTGATCTGCGGCTCGTTACTCATGGCCTACATTATAACATCTCAAACCCTACCTGTCGACACCTCATACACCACGTCGCCAACTGTGACGCCGTATTTTTTTATGAAGCCTGCCGGGACCTCGAGCACGTACTGTGAAGGTTCTGTAGACGGATAGGTATCGCACGCGGATGCCGACTTTTCGCAAGGCGGCACGTTCTCTATGAAACTGCGGACTTCTTTGTCCGCGCTGAGGTAAATAATATCGATGGAGATCTTCATGTTTTTCATCCAAAATCTGCGCGTGGCAGAGTCGTCAAATATGAACCACATCCCCTTTCCTTCTTTCAAACTACTACGATGCATGAGGCCGATCTCGCGCTCGGTAGGATCATCTGCGACTGCAACTCTGACCTCCACCTGCCCACCCTCTGTCTCTAGAACCATACTCTGTGTCGGCAACCATTGCGGCAACCCTACTTTCACAGCCACAAAATTATACGGATGCTGAATATAACCCTGTGTCGGCGGGAATAGCGACACAAAGACCAGACCAACAACCAGGATGAGAAAAATTATCTTTTTCATGGAGCATATCCTACCCTTACGGAAGCCAAAAAGTCAATTGCGGTAGACCTCTTTATGGTGAGCAACCCGAAGTACAACTAAAACAACAACGGTGTTATTTTTTGGGTCCAGTCTAAATATCACCCTGTAGTCACCCACCCTGTACCTATATGTATCCAAGGAAAATCCTTTTAGCTTTTTTGCATTTTTCATGGGATTTTCCTGCGCAACGTACTCTTTCATCTTCTTTAAAATTCGTACCGCCTGCACGCTATCCAATTTACCGATATCCTTCTCCGCCTGGTGAGTATAGAAAATTCTATAATCCATATTTCTTCATTAGCTCCTTGCTGGTGACGTACATCCCATTTTTATACTCTTTCCAGGATGCTTCTACCGTATCGGCAAAATTATCCTGCATCAGTGGTTTTATTACCATGGTGTCGCCGCTGATTTCAGAGATAAAATACCTTGTTTGATATTTATCGCGCCAGACTTTTGGGATTGTAACCTGCCCCTGTGAGGTTGCCTGCAGTATCTTGGTCATATTCAAATATAATGAAATAATAAACTACATAATTATTATATCATATAAACAGCCGTGTGATCAACCCCGTGATCATCCAATCTTCCTCACCACCGAGCGATCCTGACAGTCATCGAGAAATGAATCTACCGGCAAGAGCTCGGAGAGCGGCACCAAGACGAACTTACGCTTCGTCATCTCGCGGTGCGGTATTGATAGCTCCTCGGTGTCAACTGTTTGGCTGCCGTAAAGCAAAATATCAATGTCGATCGCTCTCGGCCCCCATTTTTCGCCGTCAACACGTCCTATCTCTTTTTCAACTCTTTTGATAAGCGCCAGTAGCTCCTCCGGCTCGAGCGTAGTCTCCACCTCGACACACTGATTGAGGAACCATGGCTGATCGCGATCCCCCCACGGCTCGCACTCATACATCGCCGACTCGCGGCGGACCGACACTCCGGCCTTACCAAGTAATACCTGTGCCTCGCGCAAGCTATGCTCACGCTCACCGAGATTTGAACCTATGGAAAGAAAAATTCCTCTCATGTTTTTTTATTAAAAATTAAATCGTTCAACTTCAACTTATACTTGCGTCGCGCCAGCTCGTCTATCGTTTCAGAACTTTTTTCGTAACCATCCAATCCCAGCAGGCCAATCCCCTCTTTTACGGTCTTTGGATCCGCCGCCTCTATCTCCACCAGCGGTGGAATACGCGGATATTCATCAATCTCAAACTTCCATTTCTTATATGAGTACAGTGTCCTGCGTTTTTCATAATACACCGTTTGCTTCAGTCCCATTTTTTTAAAAACTGCACTCATTGACTCAAAAACACCGGCGCCATCAAAAGTCATTTCTGTTTCATCAAAAACTTTACATCCGCCTTTTATACCGCGCTTTTTTTTGTATACAAACTCTGTGTGGATACCATCGCCTTTTACAATCTCACGCAGGCGCAGTAGGTCGCCTTTCTTTCTAATCCTGCCATCAGGAAAATCAAAATACCTGACTTTCATGCTCCCGGTGTAAATAAGCTTCGCACGAATATCGCGCAGTTTTTTTAAAACAGCGGTCTTGCTGATCTCCAGTATTTTCATTTCAACCTCGCGCATTGCACCTTCAACTATATCACGGCTTTAACCCTACCAAAACCCTGGTGTTAAAACTCCACGTTTTCCCGCCGCTTGATGGATTAATTCTTGAAGTAACTGCAATCGTGATGCGTCTTAATACACTAATGGGGACCTCTGTAAGACGCCGATTACCATCAAATGTGGCTGGAGTACTCTTTAGTGGTCCGTATCCAACCACTCTGTACACGGGAGTGCTACTATTTATGGAGATACAGTTGATACGTATGCACCATATTTCCCCGGTATTTACAACTATCGCACACTCGGGGTGGATTTTAGAAACTATCTCATTCAATCTGAACTGATTAAATGCATCAGCATGCCATTCCCGATATGCAGACTCTTCTGCGCCGGCCTCAATTCTAATCGATCCTTCAGGTCTAGCTCCAAAAACCGGCGGGGCACCAGGTACTCTTTGTCTATCGCTGGACGGAGCTATGGCAGCGCTTCTACTTTCAAACGCATTCGGACTTGAGACGTCGTGGACAACTCTCGCTACACCTCTTGTGATATCTTCATCAACATGGCGACTGGCCGCACTGCTATCACGTAACCTAAGTGCATTCAAAACTGCAACGCCATGCATTACGCCATCCATAACCATATCTCCGGACTGCACGGCAAAACGGTCTTTTCCTACACGTATTACGACTATACCTTCTGTCCTGTCGAGGACGAGTTTACCTTGGAGATCTTTGCCATCGCGGGCAAACTCAATCGATGATAGCTCAACTTCTCTGTCCTCGCCGTCACCAAGATCCTGCTCGCGATTATCTCTGCCAAATGTTGTGAGAAAACTAACGTCGTCCTGCGTTAGAGGAACCCTTGTTTTTCCGGTTTCGAGACTCATGGATATAGATTTTATCAGCTTATGACAAAAAGGCAAACCTGAAGTTTAGCATAAAATAACATGGGCGCAACTTTTAGTCAATAACTACGCAGGCTCCCTCCCCTTCAAAAAGACGCACCTCAAAGAGCTTTATTTTTGAAAAATCCGTTTGATTTGGGCGAATCTTCTCGGCTGATTTCTGGCGAGCGTAATAGAACTGGATATCGTCGAGATATTTCCTGTCGAGCGACATTGCTTTTAACAAACGCGGCAGTGGTTTTAATTTCTTCCAAATCCATGTGGCTATATTCTCAGCAGTTGGATTTTTGAAAACATCATTAAGATTTTGATGATCGAGCTCGTCCAGAATATATTTTTTTACAACGTTTTTTAAAAGCGCGAAGTCGAGCACCATGCCATTCTTGCGAACCGGCCCGCTAACTGTAACCTCCAGACGGTAGGTGTGCCCGTGCATACGCTCGCACTTGCCGTGATAGTCGGTGAGCTGGTGAGCGGCGTCAAAATGGAAATTTTTCGTGATGCGCATGTGGGATTTTTAACGGGTGAAGATATTTTTTATAAGTTCTACTATCGGCTTCACATTGTGCACCCTAGCTATACTGGCTCCATTTTGCAGTGCGAGTAGCGAGGTGGCAATAGAAGCTTCTTCACGTGAACCGATATCGCCTCCCAGGAATGATTTTCGCGATGTGCCGACGAGAATAGGAAAACCGAGCGACCTGAGCTCGCCAAGTCGGCTAAGAATCTCAAAGCTGTACATGGGATCGCTGGAGACAAATGCACCCATGCCAGGATCGATGATAATCTGGTTTTCTTTAATACCCTGCGAGATCGCGAACTCGATGCGTGAGGACAAAAAATCCTTCACCGCATGTATGACATCCTTGTATTTTTTGGGCACGCGTGTGGTTCGCGGAGTGTTGTCTTTTGCGTACATGAGTACAGCCTGCACCCCGCTCTCGGCAACCAACTTTGCCATATTTTTATCGCCGCGAAGAGCGGTAACATCGTTTACGATCGATGCACCGTTGACTATGGCAAAGCGTGCAACTTCTGACTTGTATGTATCTATCGATAACTCAGTGTGTTTGCCATGGCCACCATGGTTGTCAAAGAGTCCGGATTTTTTTAATTCTTTTAATACTGGTGCGATACGGGCGAGCTCGTCTGGTTCGCTAACAGGCTTTGACCCCGGACCGGTGGACTCACCGCCTATATCGATGATATGCGCGCCGTCGCGGGCAAGTGCCTTTGCGTGTGTGACGGCGCGGCTAACGTCAACGAACTTGCCGCCGTCTGAGAATGAATCTGATGTGATATTTAACACACCCATCACGCGCGGCAGACCAAAATCACGCGTCATTCCGGTAAACACTCTCTGTAGCGCCTCCGCGACGGCGCGCAGTCCAAAAGGCTGACCTTTTAACTTTCCAATCAACTGCTCCAGCTGGCGCTGATTTACCATTAGAACTCCGTCCGCTTTTTTTGCACGTAGAAATGAAGCTTCTTTTGATAGCGCGAGCTCACCGCCAAATGACAGTGCATCCTGTTTGAGAATATTCGCCGCACGAATATCAAGACTGCGCAGATGAAAAACATGCGTCTGCATTTTTTTTGACATTATCATAACGCCTGGTGGATCACAGCCAAGCTCTGACAGAAGATTCTGTGCGTCTTTTGCGGTACTGATTTTTTTTACCGAGATCATAGTGACGACTTTACATACGCAGACAGCAGGCCTGCGAGGAGCTCAGTATACGTCCCGGGAACCGCTTTGCCAAGCCTTTTCCCATTCACTCGCACTACCGGCATGACACCGCGTGTGACACTGGTGATAAAGC
>JBBTWW010000135.1:0-6028 GCA_038062595.1 Patescibacteria group bacterium
TAATTTTGTTCCAGCTTTATTACTTTTGCGTCAGGGTAATCTTTTTCAAAGTCCAGGATGTTCTGAATATTCGCTCCGCGCCACGAGTATATGCTCTGGTCGCTGTCACCGATGACGCAGAGGTTGTGATACTTCTCCGCGAGCATTTTGATCAGCAGATACTGCGCGTGATTGGTGTCTTGATACTCATCCACCGATATGTAGCGAAATTTTCCCTGATATTCCGCCAGCACAGCCGGAAATTTTTGAAAAAGCTCGACCGTCTTCATGAGTATGTCATCAAAGTCGAGAGCGTTATTTGCCTTTAGCGCCTTCTGATATGGCCCGTATATCTCCGACACCTTTGAGGCGAAATGGCTGTCCACCATGGAGGCGAACCGCTCGGGGCCGACCAGCTGATTTTTTGCGTTTGAAATGTGGGACAGGACAGCCTTTGGGTTCAGCTCCTTCTCGTCAAATCCTGAATCGCGCATAACTCGTTTCATCAAAATCAGCTGGTCGGCCGTGTCAAAGATTGTAAAACTGTTTTCAAAATTCAGCAGGTGTAGTTGTTTACGCAGTATCCTCACGCAGATCGAGTGAAAAGTTCCTGCAGTCGGCAGGTACGGCGAGTTAAATACATCCCGTCCGCCTTGTCGAGAGGGATCATCACCTTCGCCCTGCATCGCTGAGCGTTCCTTTACACCCAGCAGAATCGCCAGCCGCTCCTTCATCTCTCCAGCCGCTTTATTCGTAAAAGTCACAGCCAGGATGTTCCACGGATTCACTTTTTTTTCCTGTATCAAATATGCAATTCGATGCGTGAGCGCACGCGTCTTGCCCGATCCGGCACCCGCAATTACCAGCACCGGCCCCTCGGTGGTCGTCACGGCCTCCCTCTGTTTGTCGTTTAACGAGTTCAGTAAAATAGACATGGTAGGGGCAGTTTACCCCAAGCCGTCATACTTGCCCAGATCCGATTTTTTTACTGCGTAAGTGTCGTCAAAACAGCCCTTGCGCCATATACGATACGCAATGCCAAAGGCCCGGGATTGTCATGAGGTGTATGCCGCAACTCTATTGTAACCAGAAATGGCGCCCTACTATACCTTCGTCCGGCGTGAATTTTTACTTGATCGCCAAATCCCAGATCGTACCAAAGCACAGTGTCGTCCTTCTCGTACGACGGTTGCTCTTTAATTTCATCCTTTACCATTGCCAAAGCCGCCCTTGCCTCATCAAGAGATGGAAATTCAAATGCACATTCATACTGACATTGTCGTACTCGGTCAAGCGAGAATCTCACGGGCGGCTTACCAACCCCCTGAGTAACCGTAAATATTTCAGGTCTTCGATCTTGTTCCATTGGTCTCATGTTCTGGATTATAAGCAAAATTTTCCTTCTGTCAATATCCAATCCTAAACAGTTAAATCGTTCGCGGATTTTAGATCTACATCATCTTGCAAAATCCGTTCAAACATCGCCGCCGCAGTGGCTATCACTATCGAACCGAAGGTGATGACAAGCTCCATGAAAAAAGGAATAGACCATATGTATACAAGCGCGAGAAAAGGATCGTCGAAGTAAATTTCAGAGAGCGTGGTGGCATTTGCATTCACGCCCTCAAGATGAGGTTCCCAAAGCAGGATGGCAAGAGCGCCGATGCCGATCAGTACAATTACTGTCTGAAGAAATATCGTTGAGCTTCGCTTCATAAATTTTTAACAATTTTTTCATACCGATTTCAGGAAAAGTTTAAAAAAATTTCATGTTTGTTTGATACAGTTCCAGCGCCAGCAGATTTTGGGGCAAGTAGTGGCCTACACTGATAGGGTTGGTACCTGTCGGTACGGGTTCGATTCCCGTTTGCTCCACCACTCTGCTGGTACAAAAAAGGACCACCGCGCTTTGTAACGCGATGGTCCTTTTTGATAATTGACAGGGTTGGTACCTAGGCTGATCATACACGTTTATACTCTGTCTGTAAAGAAAAAAGCGTATTCATTTTTACGTCGCCCTTTTAATCTGTGAGTCCTCAGGGAAGGCGCGTACTCTGGGTTTTTACATTCAACTTGCCAAAAGATTTTTCAAAGTCAATCGCAATTGAGTATGTTAAAATGCCCTCATGGCACGGCACTCACACTTCCATAACATACAGGTCAAAAAGGGCGCGGCAGATAAGATTCGCGGCAAGATTTTTACAAAACATGCGAAACTCATCGCTCAGGCCGCCCAAAAAGGCGGTGATCCGGAGTCCAATGCTGAGCTACGCGCCGCAATCGAAAACGCCCGTGCCGATAATGTACAAAAGGATAATATCGATCGTGCGATAAAAAAGGGCAGTGGCGAGAGCAAGAACGCCGTTGTTTTTCAGGATGTTGTGTATGAAGGTTTCCTCTCGGGCGGTGTTGCAATTGTCATAGAGGCTTTTACCGATAACAAAAATCGTACTGCGCAGTTTGTCCGCACGAATCTGGAGAAATTCGGCGGCAACCTGGGTGCACCCGGCTCGACGGCTTTTTCATTCAAAAGACGCGGCGTTTTTGCAATAAAAAAATCGGACGAAGCGGAATTGGCGGCTATAGACGCCGGCGCCGAGGATACAGAGATTGATGGAGAAAATCTTATTGTCTACACAGAGCCGCAGGATTTCCATACGGTTTTGAAAAAAATAAAAGATAGCGGCCTGGCTGTCGAAGGTCCTGCAATTGCGTACATCCCGCAGAACTTGGTAATGGTGGAGGACCCTGAAAAAGCACGATCAATAGAGAAAATTGTCGATTTATTGGAGGAAAGCGAGGACGTGGTAAGCGTGGTGGTTAACGGGGAAATGGCTTGACCTTGACCCCGCGGCGTGATATGCTAATGTTAGAATTTCCAATTTTCTAACTTTTAGAAATATGCAGACAGCCGTACTTACATTGCAAAGCAAGGGGCAGATAATGCTTCCAAAGGAATGGCGGGATGATCTTGGTAGCGATGTTTATCAGGCCGTTAAAGACGGCGATATTATAGTTCTCAAACCAGTTCAAATTGCTTCCGATGCGGAAGTTTTAAGGGCGGCGTCGAAGGTGATAAAGAAAAATAAACCATTATTGAAATCTCTAGTTAACAAATAGATGATTAAATATATTTCTGTCGGGCAGGTTGTTGCCATACACGATAGCCTGGTCAAACAGTTTGGCGGTTCGCACGGGATCAGGTCAAAAGAACTTTTGGAGTCGGCAGTGTTTCGTATGCAGGCCAGTTTTGACGGGATAGATCTATATCAAGACATTTTCGAGAAGGCGGCGGCTCTTTTTGAGTCGTTGTGCAAAAATCATCCGTTTGTAGACGGCAACAAACGCACAGCATTTACGGCAACGGCAACATTTTTAGAAGTAAACGGCTATAATACTGAATTCGATCAGAATGAGGCCGAGAAGTTCACAATAGCAATTGCATCCGGCAAGGAAAAACTGGAGTTAATAGCAAAGTTTCTTAAGAAAAACTCTAAAAAAGCTGAAAGTTAGTACAAAATCTCTCCGCCGCCCGCGTCATCGCCCGCGTCCTTTTGGAGATTTAGAATATTTTTCTGCTCCAACGTGTCAATGTCGTTTGCATAGATATGATTCTGCGAAACTGTGTAGAGATTTTTTCCTATGTATAGAATACGTTGGACCAGGTCCTGATAGTTGGGGTAGAAGTAGCTGCCCTCGGGAATTACAATCTCGCCAAGGTGAGTAATTCGGCCTTTGAACCGGAAACCATTCGTGAGGTCGAGACTGTAGATGTACGCGCCCTGGAATGCCCACTCGCCGTAACTGCTACCGGAGGCGTTTGCTTTTTGTGACTCCGGAATTGTATGGACCTCCACAGGGAGGGCGAGAAGGTTCTTTGATTTATCGAGAAGCAGAGCTTTGTGGTTGTACAGCACGTCGCTACTCGTTCCGCGGTCACCGATGATCTCGACAAATTGCTGAATTGGATTTGCCACGTCGGTGACGTCAAACATCGCGATCTTCAAGCCCTGATACCAGGCGAAATCAAACTCATCCCCGGGCCAGAAGCCGGTCTCCTCGGGAGTTGGAGCTACAGTGTCCTTGCCAAATCCTATGATGTGATTCTCGTCATATGGGTGCATGTAGTCGCTGAAGCCAGGGATCTTGAGTGCGCCCAGCACAGCTGGTTTTGCCGGATCGGAAAGATCGATGACAAAGAACGGGTCAATTTTTTTAAATGTCACAAGATACGCGCGGTCGCCGACAAAGCGTGCGGAGTATATCTGCTCGCCTGGTGCTAGACCTTTTAACTTGCCCTTTATAGCCATGTCCTCAACGTTGAGAACGTATATGCTATTACTGGATCTAGTTTCCGTATCCCACACATTGCCTTCTGTAGTAGCTACACGAAAGTTATCTCCGCTTTCATCCATCGAAAACTGATTTAGAATCCGTCCGGGAACTTCGCCTTCAGCTTTGTATCCTACGGAGCCATTGTCTCCCAGCTCAAAACGCAGGAAGCGCGTGAACTCTCTGGTGATCGTCGGTGCAAATATGTCATAGCGCATCATATCATCGTAGTCATAGCGTTGTGCCGCCACGTAGATATTATTTACCGATGAGTACACCTGACTGCCGCCACCCATGAACATGTCGCGTTTTACCTCCTGAGTGCCGCTATCTTCACCGAGAGGAATAGAGGCGACTAGCAGGTAGCTGAGCTCCTGATAGCGTGGATAAAAACGTACGTCGGAGCAGGGCACTGCGGGCACAGACTCACCGGTCTCCGAGTCGTAAACCTGCGGCATTAGATCCTCTCCTTTTACATCTTCCTGTATGTCGTAGGTCGGTATCCATCCGTTAAGAATCAGATACAGTCTGTCGCCTATTCTGCGTGAAGACAGCTCACTACCATCAAGTGTTACTACGCGCTTTTGTACAGGATTCGTATGATCGGAAACGTCAAATACATAAACCTTTGTTTTACTCGAGTAGTAACCCGGATAGATTGCAATACTTCGCGTAGCATCAGATTCGTATGTGCTACCGATAATAGACAGTGTGTCGCCGCTGACGTAAATTTCTGAAGGGTAGAAGCTCTCGTCATCGAGCGTCACTTTTGCCACTTCGGTTAGTGTCTCGGACGGATAGGCCTTTACGATGCGTAGTGTTTTACCTCTAATCATGTATATGTACTCACCATCATTTTTTATGATGTCCGCCTCGTCCACACCCTCCACCTGCACGTTCGTCTGTGAGTACCCTACATCTTCTCCGCTACCGCCACCCATACCTACATCTGCGCTAGCGCTTTCTTCAGATACCGCTCCTGCGGATCCTGTGTTTGGCGTGGAGGCTGGGGCGATAGACTTTGAACTCATTTCGTAGAGTATTCTGTAGCCCCTAGACTGCACTGCAGTACGGTACTGTAATGTCAGCACTTTTTCCTTCAGTTCAGCGCATGATGAGATATTCGGCAGTTCTGCCGAGAGAGATTCGTATGTTTTGGTTAGCTTGTCTTTTCTATTTGCCTTAAGCCGCCAAATTATCTCTGACATCTCACTGCGTGTAACTTTCTTGTCTACCGTGTCTATGGATACAGGAATGGCTTTTTCGGCCTCCAAAGCTTTTAAGTACGGCTTGTACCATGGATTTCCCGCTCCTGCGGCCGCTACCTGTTTTTCAAAAGCGTCCGCGATGATCTTACTGGCCTCCGCCAAATTAATATTTAATGTCGGCTTAAAGCTTCCGTCAGGGTAGCCTTCTATAATCTCCTTGTCCTTGGCCGTGCATACGTACTTCGCATACCACTGTTCTTCACTGACATCGGTGAAGCAGTTTTTATCCTCCGGTTCGTAGTCCGGGTATAGGGCCGCGATCACGATCTTTGTGAATTCCGCGCGGTTGATGGTCATGTCAGGTTTGAAATTGCCGTCCGGGTAGCCCTGGATGATAGCGCCGGCCTTTAAATACAACACGGCCTCCAGGTTTGGATTATCATTATAAAGATCAGTAAATCCCTGAGTGTCCTCTTCGGCCAACACTGGCGTTACAGAAATTATAAGAA
>JBBTWW010000136.1:0-5610 GCA_038062595.1 Patescibacteria group bacterium
CAAAGACGAGCAGAGCAACCGCGCCGATAGTCTTTGCCAGAAGATCAACCAGGTCGGTGATAACGAGAACAACCGGAGAGACCGTGGCGCCATCCTTGAGATATCTGTCACCCTGGTCGCCCAGCTTCAGATACTTCGTCACGTCAAAACTCTCCGATATGGCACCCGCAAAAACAACACCGGATGACATAAGTGACGCCGCAAAAAAAGCGGTCAAAACCATAACTGCCAAACCCGTTATTTTTGCTTTTTTGTCCATAGTTAAAACTCATATAATCTTATCATAAAAACACCACCCGGTACAAACGACGACGACGCTTTAAGGCTCTATTCTTACCGGAGCACCTATGAAAGGCTTCCCAAATTGGGAATAGGCGGAAAGTTTCCGACGCGTTGCCACGGTTTCATCCGGCTCCCATTTTCTGATGACTTCAATATTCCTATCATTTTCATAGATCGTCAAAACACCGGAATCTGCTTCCTTGAGACAGCTTCCTAGTGCCACCGGCAAAACGGTTTTCCAAATTCGCAATCGAAATTCATTCCTCAATTCATCGAGTGTTTTTTGTTCCGGTTCTCGCTCCCGATTATCAAATGTCACAATATTCCCAAAGCGATCCACATAAGACACTTTCCAATCTTTGGGAGCTTCCGGAATTTCTTGGGGATCCACTTCTTCCAGAGGGACATTGTGATCTGCTCTCAGCAACCACGCCGCAAAACTGGAACGGAACTGCTCGCGCGCGCTAAACAATGGATTCCCTTCATTTGGGAGCCTCTGCAAACGAAAAATCTGATTTCGCACCGCCGAAAGCGCGTGAAGCGGCGCCACCACCCGCACCTGTCCTGCACGAAGCTGCGCCAGATGAAACGGCTCGCCATTATTGTGCGCCTGTATGCGAGGAGCTCCATTCACCAAAACTCCTGTTCCCCCTACCAAACGTTTTTTCTGTCCTTCATTCAACACGGCACATCGATCCACTTCTTCATGCAAACGCAGGATGGTCCGCAAAATGTGATCGGTGATTCCTTCCCTTCCCCAGATATCAAACTCGCGATGCCGCTCATCGAGGGGATGAGAACGAAAATCGGTACTGATGAGCGCGTCCGGATCCGGCGCACGGAACGGATTGCTTTCGCCGCCGAAGCAGTCGCTAAAGGAATAGATTCGTTTGAGGTCAAAATTTGAAGTACTCATGGAAGAAATATGAAGGAATAGATAATAAGCATTTTATTGGGGAAATCAAGGAGACACGTTATTTATCGTCAACTCTGCTCGTTAATGTAAAACTGGAACGGAACTGCTCGCGTGTATTGTCGAATACGCTGACGCTGACCACGGACCTTTGAATGTCGAACGCGATAGATGCATCGGTTGCCGAACGAAGCTCTTCCGATTCACCGCCGCTCGTATCACTCAAGAGGTAGACCTGTTTGGGTTGTGGAATTTCAGACATGGTGATAAAAAATTAAGAATTATTACTTTCAGCGGCTCTGATGTTCCGATATTCTTCAAAAGCTCCCTGTGAGAGCAGGCGAAATCCCCGCTCCGTCAAATCCCTACACTCTTCGGGTGTAACCCGCCTATCAAGCTCAATGACGGTATATGAAGCTTCTCTCGTTATCTGCCGTATCCCGCTTATCGCGGGCGGAACCTGTTCTGCGGCGTCGCCTTCACCTTCATAAACAAGAAATCTTTTCCCCCGTTCAAGCTTCAATTCATTTCTAAAACGTTCTAATTCCTCCGGCGTTATCGCATACCTTGTCCTCGCGCCGGGCTCTTCTTCCTTCACTTCAACCTTTAATCTTCCTTGCTCTATAAAACGATCAAGCCCTACTCGAGTTATATCCAAGGCCGCTGCAAGGGAAGTGCGGTCAAAAGGGTAATTCGCATCATAAGTCGCTGTCCGGAGTCTTTCGCTCTCTCTCATGAGTCTTTCTCTTGTTACTCGATTGGCATGCAATAGAATGTCATCTGCCACTTGAAGTAAAATGGATCCCTCAGGGAAATGCACGCGGGCACCCTGGACACGGTGCAAAAGATCAAAATAATCCGCCCCTTGCATTGCATCGGTTGCAAGCGAACGAAGGTACGTGATGTCGTTCGCAGATAGCTCTGCGAGGGAAACACCGCTACCATCAAATAATATATATAGGTACTCTGGTCGAATTTTTTCCGGATCAACCAAGAAATTTACGGTGGGAGCGGAATTTGGTTCTTCGGACTGTGATGTTTCAGACATGGGAATAAAAATTAAGAAATAAAAAGATCTTTGAATTTTAATTTCCAGCGCTGGATCGTTCCCGGGCTTACTTTCGTGATGTTCGATATCTTTCGAATACTGAAGCCCTGACGACTCAATTTGAACACGGCCTCAACTTTTTCAAGATCGTGCTTGAGGCCGTAGTACGGACCTTTCCGTGAGCTGACCCATGTACGACCGCACTCCTGGCATTTGAAGCGCGAATATTTTTGGCCGTGACTCACAATGCGGGAGGTGCATTGAGCGGTGGGGCAGGTCTGATTTCTAATTGTTTGTCCTGGCATGATGAGAAAAAAATAAACTATAAAAAAAATCCGCGATCATCTCGCGGAGTGGATAGTACATTTTTAAGAAAATACTACGCGTTCCGCGAGAAAAGCATTCGCATCATCATAGCCATCATATTGGCTTTTACTCCGAGTTGTTCGCGTGGAAATTGCATAAGCATGCTGATCATAGCAGGCGCTTGACGATAGTCAAGAAGATTGTATCGATATATTGTGGATATTTTTCTAGAACTCTAATCCAGCACCGACATCGGCCTGCAAAAAGCGAACTTTGTCTGAGGTAGAAGCTGCACCGGCCTCCATCGGAACTCCTGTGACATTCGCCGCACCGCGCAGACCGGCATGGAGTGAGACAACATCGGCAAACACAGCTCTGGCACGAGTACCAAGCTGTCCAGTAAGAGATGTCACTTCAGTCAAACCATAACCAGGAGCGTCGAGACGCTGGCGATGATCTGCTCTCTCAAATGCTACATTTTTGCGTGCTGAGGATGACCACATGCTCGCTCCAGCGCCGAGGGATACGTCAATCTCACCGCGTACGGCAGAGGAAATATCATGCGAGCCTGTATATGTAAATTCTGGAATAACTGAGACAACACGACCACGAACATCAGGAGCACCAGGCAGTGGAGCCGCTACCGCGCTATTCCCAAGCGGCCTATCGATAGCCATCGTACTAACGCTAGCGCCAACTGCAAAGTTGCTATCTAGATTGTAACCGCCACGCACGTTCGCACCGACTCCGGTTGCCGGGCTGTTACCAATATCAAATGTCGCACCACCTTCTACGAAGACCACCTTGTTGCGGTCATCTGTATCACCGGAAACACCTGACGCTACACTGGCTGTAGCTGGCGCTACAGGCTCATCGGGCCCGCCGAGCTTAACGTCACTATCAGGATCAGCCGGGCGATCTGGATCTCTACCGGGTATATCATTAAGAGTGCCAAGCTCAATCGGACGCATTGCAAATTCCAAGTGTACTTCGTCATTTCCAAATACAAGTGTTTCACCATGAACCTCATCCAGTGGAACAAAAAACGTTCTGGGATTATCTACGTATATCTTTGGCGCAAACTCCTTTCCTGTTTCTTTTACGCGCAATCTACAAAAATCGGCAGGTAGCTCCGGCTTGCAAACAAGAACAAACTGCCAACCTTTTGCATGTATTTGCAACGCAGGAATACTGGTCACGTCAACCTGCTCTCCCTTATCATTCAAAAGATAAATCTCATGAGCCCTATTCAGCCTTTCGGCAATAGCATCTTCTGGTGCTACAACGCTTGCTTCGAGCGCCGGTGTTGACACCTGCGGTTGAACGCGCGCCGGAGGTGCAGAAGGCGCATCTCCATAATCACCACCGAGATCTATGCCTTGTACCTCAAGGCCTCCTGCGAATGGATCGCCTGGATCAGCTGGTGCTTGTGCATTCGCAGTAGAACCGACTCCGGCTACTACGGCAAAAGCGGCAATGGCGGCGGCACTATATTCCCCGGGTCGATTTCTCATAAATAGCCAATATACATATATACAAAGAAGGTCCTTATAATCCGCCTTTTTACCTGATTATGTCAAGACTATCGTTCATAAATTGACCTTATTTGAAAAATATGTTTCTTTACAGGCAAAAAATAGTCGCTATCGAGCTTTTGGCGGCCATATTATCAAAACTCTGATCATCCTCCGGTCTGCTCACTCACTGCGCTGGAGTCCAGATAAATCTCCCGCGGCTTCGCGCCGCGGACGGGACCGATGACACCGTTTTCTTCCATCTCGTCGAGTATGCGTGCGGCTCTGGCATAACCAATTTCAAGGCGGCGCTGTAGGAGCGATGCGGATGCTTTTCGAGACTCAATTATAACCCTGAGCGCCTGTTCGTAGAGAGCGTCGTTGTCGCCATCTGCGGCAAGCGCCGCCGCTATCTTGCTCGGAGGAAGACCGGCCACTTTTTGTCCTGCAATCTGGTGGGAAGTTATCTCTTCGTTGTACTCCGGTTCCACCGTGAGCTTCACGCGATTTGTCACGCGCTCAACTTCCTTTGTCGAAACATATACGCCCTGTATGCGTATTGGCTTGCTCATCTCGCTACCTATATAGAGCATGTCACCTTTTCCGAGCAGATCCTCTGCGCCGATTGAGTCGAGAATAGTGCGTGAGTCGATACCGGATGTCACAGCATACGCTATGCGTGATGGCATGTTCGCTTTTATCAAACCGGTGATGACGTCAACGGACGGACGCTGTGTAGCTACTATAAGGTGCATACCTACCGCGCGGGCCATCTGCGCTATTCTGCAAATCGAGGCCTCCACTTCTTTACCGGCCGCCATCATGAGGTCGGCCAGCTCATCCACGAGAACTATAATACGCGGCATTTTTTCAAGTATGGCGGGATCTTCATTGTAATCGGTGATGTTGCGATGACGCGTGTCGGCAAAAATCTGATAACGGCGCATCATCTCTGTCACGGCCCAACGCAGGGAGATTGCCGCTTTTTCCACATCGGTAATAACCGGCGTGAGCAGATGAGGAATTGCATTGTAACTATTCAGCTCTACACGCTTTGGGTCGATCATGATTAGCTTCAGATCCGCAGGCGAGTTCTGATAAAGCAGTGAGAGTAAAAAAGAATTAATACCAACCGACTTACCGGCACCTGTAGCACCGGCAATCAGGAGATGCGGCATACTAATGAGGTCAACCACAATAGGCTTACCGCTCACATCGCGGCCAAGTGGAAGGCGTAGTTTTGAAGGCACGGCAGAAAACTCGTCCGACTCGACAATTTCACGAAGTTTTACAATTGAGCGCTGTTCATTTGGCACCTCTATTCCGACCAACGACTTACCAGGTATTGGTGCCTCTATGCGTATTGATGATGATGCAAGTGCAAGCGCCAGATCGCTTTTCAGCGATGTGATTTTTGAGATCTTAACTCCCTCATGAGGTTTTAATGTGTACTGGATCACGGTCGGGCCGACATGAACATCGGACATCGTGACCTCAATGCCGAACTGACACAGCTTGTCGCGAATGAGTTCCGCATTTTCCTTCAA
>JBBTWW010000137.1:0-16319 GCA_038062595.1 Patescibacteria group bacterium
CCGCCCAGATTACCTTTATCCTTACCAGTTGCCATAAGTTTATTTTATAGTTTTCGTTCCCTTAATTATATCATATTTTCAAACCTTGGAAAAGGCGGTATCTTGAGGAGGATATTTAACTTTTCTATATGGTTTCGCTTTCTTTTTCTCCAAAAATCTCCTCAAAAAACCTTCTAATTGCCCCTGTTTTTTTTCATAAGAAAAAACTGACAGGCATCGGCGTAAAAGGAATTGACGCGCTGATAGAGGAGCGCGTGAAGGAAAAAGACTTTAGTGGACATGAAGGCGAGACTCTCGCGAGATTTCCTGAACGTAGTGGCATGCCGTCTGAGATCGTATTTGTATCGCTCGGTAATGGAGAAAAGCTGACGCATGCAAAAGTACTTTCGTCGCTCGCAAAAGCTCTGCGCGTTGCGCAACATCACAAGAAGCAGGCGATTAGTATTTTTGTGCCAAAGCAGATGAATCAGTTTGGGCAAGCCATCGGCGAGACGTTGGAGATGACGAATTATCAGCCTGCCAAATTTAAAACCGGAAAAGAAAAAAGCTCGCTTGCAAAACATGCGATAAAAACATGTGTGTTGATAACGCGCGATAAAAAACTGCGCGAAAGCGTAAAAAAAGGACAGACTATCGGCGACACGACAAATGACGTGCGCGACTGGGTAAATGCTCCGCCAAATGTGGCGACTCCGGAATTTATGGAGGAAAAAGTGCGTGAAATCGGAAAGCAAAATGGATACAAGGTGACCGTTTTAAAGAAAAAAGAACTGGAAAAACTCGGTATGGGGCTTCTGCTCGCGGTAAATCGCGGCTCGGCAAAAGAGGCGAGACTGCTGATTTATGAATACCGTCCGGCGGGAAGTGAAAAAATCCAGCCGATCGTACTCGTCGGAAAGGGAATTATATTTGATAGCGGCGGGTACAACCTCAAGCCGAGCGGGTATATAGAGAACATGCACCTCGACATGGCCGGCGCCGCGGCGGTGGCCGGCATGGGACAGCTTTTGACGAAGTTAAAAATCAAACACCCGGTCATAGGCGTGATGCCGATCACGGAAAACTGTATCGATGCGACGGCTACGAAGCCTTCTGAAATCGTAATAAGTTATTCCGGTAAGACAGTTGAGATTACAAACACCGACGCAGAGGGCCGTCTCGTGCTGGCCGATGCGATCGCATATGCGGTAAAGCAGTACAAACCGCGCTATGTAATAGACATCGCGACGCTAACAGGCGCATGTATGGTGGCGCTAGGCGAGCAGTTCGCCGGAGTGTTGGGAAATGACCGCGAGCTCATCAAGTCGCTGAAAAAATCCGGCAGGGCCACCGATGATTTACTGTGGGAACTTCCACTTCATCCGGCATTTTCAAAAGCGATGAAAGGGGAGATATCTGATCTGCAAAACTCCGAGCCTGGAAGGTATGCCGGCGCATCAAAAGGTGCGGCATTTATAAAGGAATTTATCGGAAAGGCAAAATGGGCTCACCTCGACATCGCCGGTCCGGCGTACACCACCATGCCAAAAGCGTATGAACAAAAACGCGCCACAGGTTTTGGCCTGCGCCTTTTTGCGCACTTCCTCGAGCACTTGAAATAACACGCAGTCGGCATGCGAATAGGAATCGACGCAAGAATGTACTCATCTTCATTCACCGGCATCGGCCGATATGTTTTTGAGTTGGTTCGCGGCGTAACTGCGCGCCACGACATGCGCGGCAAAAATACTTACGTTATTTTCCTCAACGAGCCCGCATACACGCTTTTCCAATCACCGCATAGCAACGTGGAAAAAGTGCTCGTGAACGCGCCGATCTACTCACTACGCGAACAAACGGCCTTCTGTAAAGCGCTGTACGAAGCCAAACTCGACCTCATGCACTTCACGCACTTCAACGCGCCGATTTTTTATCGCCGCCCTTCAATAGTAACAATTCATGACCTAACCGTTTCTTTTTTTCCTGGAAAAAAATTTACGGGCCTGCTTCACCGTGTTGGGTATTTCTTGACACTGCGGTCGATCGTGAATCGTGCAAAAAAAATAATCGCGGTGTCCCGGCACACAAAAAAAGATTTGCAGAAACTTTTTAAAATCCCGGATAAAAAAATTGCAGTAATTACGGAGGCGGCGGCAAAAGAATTTCGGCCTCTAAAAAATCCACACTGCGAACTGCGCGACGAGCGACCATTCATACTCTACACCGGCAACTGGCGCGATCATAAAAATCTGGTGGGTCTCATACGCGCTTTTGGCGTGGTTAAAAAATCCATCGGCGCGCCATTGCACGCTTCCATCAAACTGGTAATTACAGGGCGTGAAAACCCATACTATCCGGAGGTGAAACAGGCCGTGCAAACAGAAAAACTGGAGCATGACGTGGAGTTCACCGGGTTGGTGTCGGACGAGGCGCTGGTACATCTTTATAATGCGGCGCGCGTATACGTACTCCCAAGTTTTTATGAAGGTTTCGGCTTGCCGATTTTGGAAGCCTTTGCCTGCGACACCCCCGTGGCGTGTTCGAAGACCTCATCTCTTCCAGAGGTTGGCGGGGATGCGGCGCTATACTTCAACCCACATGACGTGGATGATATGGCGGCGGTGATAAGTCAACTCCTGACCGATGAAAAACTCCGCGAACAATGTATCGCGCGCGGCCGCGAACAGCTAAAGAAATTTTCGTGGGAAAAAATGGCAAAAGAAACTCTGGAAATATATTCAAACGCCTGACGCTTCGCCTGTAATCCGCCTGTGAGTCGCTTGCGCCCGGCGATATGTGCAACTATCATCATAGTCCCATGTCATTTATATCAATTCAAAAACTGGTGCCAAAGGCGCTCGCAGGATTGGGGATAAAGCGCGAAGCGCGTGCGGCTCTCGTCTGCGAGCGCTACCGCAGGACAGCCCCCGGGGTAGTCCACCCTGAAGTTCTCGAGTATTCTTTTCCACGAAGTTTCAAAAACGGGACCCTCACTATAGGAGTCACCAACTCTGTGTGGGCCCAGGAGATCTCGATGAAAAAAGAAGCCATACTCGAAGAAATCAGGAAAGGGGAGGGCGTTCCGGCCATAAAAGCCCTGAAAACAATCATATCCGAGCAGTACGAGCAATTTTCTTGACTTTGAGTTTGGTTCCTATACAATCAGGAGGCTTTTTATCCCCTTTAAGAAAGAAACTCTTTTACGTCATGCTCTCTCTCCGTCTCTCACGTCTAGGAAAATCCGGTCAGCCTTCTTTCCGCCTTATAGTCCAGGATCATCGTCGCTCACCGAAGGGTAAGTGTATAGAGGTGCTCGGTAACTATCTTCCGGCAACCAAAAATAAAACTCTTAATCTTAATAAAGACCGTATCGAGTACTGGGTCTCTGTCGGTGCACGACCTTCGGACACAGTTGCTGTTTTGTTGAAGAAAGAGGGTTTTCAGAATATGGAAAAATTCATCGCCGCGCGAAATAAGAAAAGAAAGAAAAAGGGTGAAGAGGCGGCCGCACCTGCTCCTGCTGCTGCTGCTCCAGCCGCTGCAGTGGCATCGGCAACTCCTGCCGCCTAAATTCATACAGTCCTACAATCTAATCCCTAATCCATTCCTATATGACTACCGACCAGGCTTCCGGTCCGGACAAGGATTTTTTGGAGTATATAGTTAAGCAGATCGTCGACGATCCCGATAGTGTAGAGGTCAGCCGCATGGTTGACGAGATGGGTGTGCTCATCACGCTAAAAGTCAATAAAGCGGACATGGGTAAGATCATCGGAAAGAGCGGCCAGACAGCCAAGGCTCTACGTATTCTCCTTCGCATAATTGGATCAAAGAACAACGCCCGCGTAAATCTAAAGATTATCGAGCCGGACGGATCCGAGGTCCGTCTCCCTGAAGGCGATATGACAGATTTCGTGTGATTCTGCCCCGAAAAAATTGGCCGTTGCTGAGAAAACATTCCCGAAGCATGGTTTCAATAAGCAGTGAGCAAATATCTGTTTTTCGTTTCTCGAAAAACAGAATTGGCGAAGAGCTTATTGATCCATGCGTAGGTCATGTTTTCGAGGCAATGCCAATTCTTTCGTCAATATGCAATTCCACTTGCGAATACCTGAGGGATTTGGCATCTTGTATGTATGAGCGCAAGCATTATCGACGCAACAAAAGAAATTCAACTCATCGACATCATTAATAAGGGTATTGCCTACGCGATAATCGTCGCCGGTTTGTTGTCCGTCATTTTTATCTTTATCGGCGGTATTTCTTTTATCCTCTCTGGTGGCCAGGAGGACAAGATTAAGCAGGCTGTCTCGACGATCCGCTATGCAATCATCGGCCTAATCGTTACCGTCCTCGCAGTGGTAATAGTAAATACCGTTGGCCGCGTGCTTGGACTGAACACGATCCAGTATATTAATTTCAACGAAATACTGACTCTCATTCAGCAAATATCCGACGACATTCGCGGTCAGAGCAGTGAGACTTTGCGGTAACCTTCTTTTTGTACGTTCTTCCAGTCATATGGAAAACGAAAGGTTTCAAGCGCACGCACTATGGCGGCAAAAATTTCCCATTTGTTTTTGTTTTGATAAAAGAAGCCATTACCAGCTTCTTTTATAGGATCAAAGTCATGTGTGTCGTCAGCCCTTTCGCACACCGGTACGGTTGCGTTTTGAAATGCCTGTGAGCGCTTTGATGGAGAGGGGAGGACTATGATGTCTACCGGCATATACGTGCTCATTCCATCTCTTTCCTGTGGCGTTAGAAGCGGTAGTTTCCATGGCGCTGTTTTCCCTTTTGCGATAAATGCAACGACAGGAACACCGAGCGCGGATACACCCTGTGCGACCTCGTGCCAGAGCTCCATCTCGTCGTCGGCAACTTCCGAAAGATCGATGCCAACCAATGGTGCGCGTTTCTCCATATCGGCTACGAATGATTTCTTTGCGATGTCTTTTTGTGCGAGTATTTCTTTGAGTTCCATAGGTTTAAATAATCTTATTATTATATCAAAATTAACCGCAATTTGGAAGGCTGGAAGTGTGAAAATTTGATATAATCCCGATAATGAAAAAATTCATTATTATAGACGGTGCCGGGCTCATTTATAGGGCGTTTTTTGCCATTCCGGCCGGTTTTGCGAGCCCTTCAGGTGAGCCTACCAACGCGGTATATGGCTTCACCTCCATGCTTATTAACATCCTCTCCCGTCACCAGCCGGACTACATAGCGGTGGCCCACGACAGGAAGGAAAAGACGTTCCGCCACGAGGAGTATAAGGAATATAAAGCCACACGAGTAGCGGCCCCGGATACCCTGTACGCACAGATCCCGAGGGTAAAGGAGCTGGCAACTGCCTTTAGCATTTCACAGTTTGAAAAAGCCGGGTACGAAGCCGATGACCTCATCGCGACTATGATCGATAGGGTTTCCGCAGACACTGAGGTTCTAGTTGCCACCGCGGACTTTGATATATTTCAAACGGTCAACGATCACGTTAGAATCCTGTATCCGGAAAAAGGCTATCGCGAGGCGGTTTTTTTTGGAGTAGAAGAAATCAAAAAAAAGTACGGACTGTCACCAACTCAAATTCCTGATTACAAAGGGCTATGTGGCGATACATCTGATAATTTAAAAGGCGTACCGGGCATTGGGAAAAAAACTGCGCAAAAACTTCTTGCGGAGTATGGCTCTGTTGAAAATATTTATGCACATATCGGGGATATATCCGGCGCGACAAAAACGAAACTGGAAAACGGAAAAGAAGACGCGTTCTTTTGCAAAAGACTTGCGACATTGGACTACAAAGTGCCATTTGATTTTTCTCTTTCAGACTGCGCATTTCGTGACTTTGATATGACAAAACTTTTGGAGATATTTACACAGCTTGGATTTGATAGTTTGCGTAAACGCCTCCCGTCACTTTCGGTAAAACATATCGCACTCAGCCCGCAAAGTATCTCGGAACAGGCCTCTCTATTTTAGACGCCGGTATGAAAGTTTCTATTGCGACAATCGACATTTTGTTTTGCTATTTACTAAACTTGCCAGAATCAGGCTTTTTTGGCTTGCAGAAGCCGTTTTTCGGCGGTTTGCCGGTTTTGTGATTTTTCATAAAATTTCGCCTGATTTTGTTTTTTCCGCAGTGTAATGCCAAAAATTTGACCTCCATTTTTTGCCTTTTGTAAGCCTTCTCATTTTTAACCTGTATACAAAATTTCACCGACTTCAAAAATGGACAATATTTTTGATCGTGCAAATCTTGTGCAAAACCGCTATTTTGAGCCATTTTTACATGGTAAAACTATATTAAATTTTGCTGTCAAAAATCCATTTCATGGCTTACAGCCTTTAATCTTCTGATCACTAATTGTATACAAATGGCTTGCATAAGGGCTTTTCTGTATAAAAAAATTTGTAAAAGCCTAACCTTTATACTATGGTGAGTTCCGCATCGACATTACTTTAAGACCTTAAAAACACCTTATGGCCAAACCACGCATCATTGCCAGTCTAGACATTGGCAGTTCAAAAATCCGCACAGTAATAGGCACTATTGAGCATGGCGCTGGTGGGCAGATTCCAAACATAATTGGAATTGGCATCGCTCCTTCGACAGGTCTTCGCAAGGGTCAGCTTATCGACGTTGAGGAGGCTATTCACAACATAACAGCATCACTGGAAGACGCGGAGCGCATGGCAGGGGAGCCGGTGCATCATGTATTCCTTGGCCTCACCGGTAATCACATAGAGTCTTTTAACTCAAAGGGCGTTATCGCGATCTCAAATCCAGGCAACGAGATCATGGAGGACGACATCGACCGCGTGCTAGAGGCGGCACAGGCTGTTTCTATTCCAAACAACAGACGTATTTTGAGAATAATTCCAAAGTCATTCACGGTAGATGAACAGCGGGGGATCAAGTATCCCGTCGGACTTACCGGAATACGACTGGAGGTAGAGGCACATATAGTTACCGGCCTGCTCCCTGCGGTGAAGAACCTGGAGAAGTGCGTACTGCAGGCAGGTGTAGATATAGACGATGTTATTCCTTCATCGCTTGCCGCGCCTGAGGCAGTGCTTTCAAAGAGGCAAAAGGAACTTGGCGTCGTGGTGGTAGATATCGGCTCTGGCGGCACGTCTGTTGCGGTATTCGAAGAGGGCTCCACTCTCCATACATGCGTAATTCCTGTCGGCGGCGAGAATGTAACAAATGATATAGCTATCGGCCTACGCACTTCGATCGATACTGCAGAAAAGATTAAGATCGAGTACGGCTCATGTAATCCGGAGGAGGCGAACGACCGCGAGATTATCGATCTTTCTTCGCTCTCAAAGATCGATGCACAGAAAGTATCAAAGAAACAACTACTTGAAATAATCGAAGCGCGTTATCACGAAATATTTATCTTGGTAAAAGATGAGCTATCTCGCATACATCGCGATGGCATGTTACCGGCCGGTGTTGTACTTACCGGCGCTGGATCAAAAATTCCGGGCATCATCGACCTTGCACGCGCTACATTGAATCTTCCTGTGCAGATTGGTTTTCCGCAGAACTTCGACGGCGTGGTAGATAAAATAGATGATCCGTCATACGCCACCGCCATCGGGCTCCTGGTCTGGGGCGCTCGTTTTGAGGGCCAGTCTTTTTTCTCTCTTAATTTCCGCGGCCTGGGGATTAGAAAAGTTCTCGGCGGCGTGAAAAGCTGGATCAAAAACCTCGTCCCTTAAAGTTACATTTACAAAATTTCCATAATCCCTAATTTTTATACTCTCTATGGACACCTCTCTACGCAACTTGTTCGCAAACAAATCATCATCCTTTAAAAGAACCATCTCCGGCGGCCAGAGCACTGGTCAGAGCGCAGGCTCGCAAACCGGAACATCCGCACGCATGGTCATGCCGGAGGTCAGCCCGGTAGCACAGATTCGTGTGCTCGGTGTTGGTGGTGGTGGCTCCAATGCTATCAATCGCATGATGAAAGCCGGAATGAAGGGCGTTGAGTTTATTACCGTGAATACGGATGCGCAGGCTCTCTATCACTCCGAATCTCCGCACAAGATTAATATCGGCAAGGCGGTCACACGCGGCCTGGGTGCCGGTGCGAATCCGGATATTGGTCGCCAGGCGGCAGAGGAGAGCTCAGAGGAGATAAAGGCCTCTATAGACGGCTGTGACATGGTATTTATCACCTGTGGTATGGGTGGCGGTACTGGTACCGGTGGCGCTCCTGTCATTGCAGAAATTGCAAAAGAGCTCGGCATCCTCACTGTTGCCGTCGTAACACGTCCATTCTCATTTGAGGGTCATCGCCGCAGACAGCAGGCAGAGGAGGGATTGGAAAATCTTCGCAGTAAAGTGGACACGCTTATTACTATCCCGAACGATCGCATTCTTTCCATCATTGATAAAAAAACTCCTCTCACGGACGCATTTGCCGTCGTGGATGATGTACTCCGCCAGGGCGTACAGGGCATCTCAGACATCATCACGGTACATGGAATGATAAACGTAGACTTTGCCGATGTGAAGACAATCATGGCAAACTCCGGCTCCGCCCTCATGGGTATCGGTTATGGAGCAGGGGAAAATAGAGCCTCCGATGCGGCAAAGGCGGCCATCGAGAGCCCACTTCTGGATATGGATATTGCCGGAGCAAAGGGCATTCTCTTTAATGTCACAGGTGGCAACGACCTCTCTATGTTCGAGGTCGACGAGGCGGCACGTATCATCACCGAGGCGGCCGACCCTGACGCAACAATTATATTCGGCGCAGTAGTAAATGACGCCTACACAGGCGAGATCAAGGTTACGGTGGTCGCCACTGGCTTTGACGAGACGAAAAAGGAAAAGCCATCATTCTTCTCCCGCGAGCATCACGGTGGTATCCGTACCGGCGTAGAGCAGGGCCCTATGGGCTCCTCTTCATCCCAAGCCTCCGGCGTCTCCTCAGACATCAAGGCCGCCTCAGAGCTGGACATCCCTGCCTTCCTTCGCAAGAAGATCAGCTAGGTCGGAACCGAGCTTGGTTGACAATCCAAGTGGACAAGAAAAAGACTGCGCAACTCGGGATTTTTTATTCGCATTCAATTCTTATATTCCTTACCCCTACAATTTCTTTATTTGAGTACAGGGTGCGAGTGTCAATCGTAACCGGATAAATTTGTTTTGCATCTGGAGGCACTCGAAATTTTGCTGTTTTTATTACGTCATCTGACACAAAAATACCTGAGTCTTGCGCTAGCTGAGCTAGAACAGACAAAATTGCTGTTCTGTAAGCAATTCGAAACCTAGTTGTAACACCGACAGTTCTCGAATTTTGATTTCTTATTTTTAATAAAACTGTTGCTGAGCTATCCCAATCCGTTCGCACATTATGCCGTGTAACCAATCTATAACCGCCTATTGTTTTATTTACCTTCGTATCGTACCACTCTCTCTGTTGACTACCCTGTACAATATCTTCAGTTATTACTGTTATGCCATCGCATTTTTTCCTGCTAGTGAGTTTTCTTGTATCTCTATGTAATGATGATTCCGTGGTGCCAGGTGATTTTGTTGCAAGAGGAGGTTGTTCAGGTTTTTTTGGGAATGCTAATTCTATCATGTTTTCCGCTTCTATCTGACTTTTCCCTGGTGCTTCATCGGGATCTGTCCATTGTCCAATTGTTGGTTCATCATTTTCAAAAGTTCCTTCAAACTTTTTCCCGTTTGCAAAAAGCAACGTTCCGTTGTAGCGACTATAAACGTCTGGATTATGTCCTTCGTAACGCCGTCCATCCGGCCATGTTATTACAACAGAATCAGGTGGTTTGCCGTGGCTAAATTCACCCATGTACGATCCGCCGTTATGTAACGCTACCACGATATCGCCATGCGGTTTACCGTTTAAAAATTGCCCTTTGTGCTTACCACCATCGCGAAAAACCATCGTGCCACTTGATTTTCCCTTGTAAAAATCAAAAGATATACGACCTTCAAAACGACGCCCGTCATGCCAATTGATAACAACTGAATTTGGCGGATTGCCCATATAGAAGACTCCGTCGTACCAACCAGCATCTGATAAAACTACTTTTCCGTTGCCATGCGGTTTACCATCTAAAAATGTGCCAACGTAGTGTGTACCGCCAGGATAATTCATCCTCCCGTCACATTCTCCTTTAAATGGCAAACCCCCCTCGTATTCTGAGCCGTCCGGCCAACGAATTCTGCCATAAAGCGGCGGTTGATTATTTGAAAAATTACCTTCAAAACGCCCTTGATCCTCTCTCACATAAAAACCATGTCCATCTATTTTGCCTTCTCTAAATTCACCATAATAAAATGCACCGCTATCCCACTCTATCCTGCCAGCGCCATGCGGCTGATCATGACAAGTTTCTCCTTCATATCGCCATCCGTCTCCATCTATTTGCTGTCTAGACTCGCAATTAATCTGCGTATCAATATTATTGACGCTTTCGCGTATTGCTGCGCATCCGCTAGTAATAACCATGGCTGCCGCTAAAGCTTTTCTCGCATTTGTTCGATTTTCATAGAAGGAAGGGCCTTCTCTAATTCCCATGCCAAAATGGTATCATGGAAAATACTTTTACGCACTTGCCTCCTTAAATGCCGCCAGATTTACCTTTTTAAGCAAAAATTCGGCACTATCATCTTGGCGTTTACCAACTACATACTCTCTGGTTTCTTCGATTATCTTAACTTTGTCTCCCGGCTTGAGATCTATAGCGGCCAGGGTTTCTTCTTTTTTCTCGGACTTTAGCTCTTCCGTTTTTATCGCAGTTTTAACCTCAAGCATCTTGTCTTTTAATTTTAAATCACCGAGCGCCATGTTGACACCATCCTCTTCTGCGGATCGGGCTAGGTTTTCTTTTATGCGTTTTTCGTGATCGGTGCGGATTTTTCCAAGCATATCATCCAATCCTGCTATTTGAACTTTTGGCAACGCCAAGGCTATCTCTTTTGGAGAAACCAGATACTCCCTGGTCAAATACTCGCCACCTTTTCTTTTAACATTTTCCGGCGCATAACTTTCTTCTATTAAGAGTTTTACTTTTACCATCCTGTTAGCGCCACTTCCTTCTATGCCGCTGACAACAACTTTTGCGCCCCTGGCCCATCTAAAATCTTTCACCTCGCTCGGCCCATTAGCTGGACGTACATTTATGCTCTCTTCAAGAGATACTACTTTTCCGCTTCGAAGCGCTTCCCCTGCGGCCGTGACATCTGGATCTATAGATGTTTTTTCGGGAGTAGATTTTTTTGGGCTATGGGTACCGGCCTTTTCTCCATCCGTCAGTTTTTCTGTAAATTTACTGGCGATAAAGCCCTTTTTACCATCCGCGAACTCGCCGTGAACATAATGCTCTGTGCCGACGAGGAACTCCTTGTCGCCGACGACTTTTACCTGTGCACCGTTGTCCAACTTGCCTGTGACGCGTCCGTTTTCATCACGAACATTCAGTCGCGTTTTCACGCAAACTTTTAATACATCGCCTGCGGCAAATTTATGCTTATTCTTGGCGAGCACTTCTTTTTTCTTCCACGGATCTTCAACGGCTGTTTCTTTTTTGGCCTTTGGTTCCTCTCCGGCTTTTTTACCCGACTCCTCATCCTTTTTTCCCTCAGGGGTTTTTTTACCCTTCTCGCCATCGTCCGACTTACCGGCCGGCGTGTCAGTCGGTGAAGAAGAATGCTTTTCTGGCTCCTTTTTCGTACTGGCTACAGGATGTGCACTATCATAGTCATCTATACGTGCGAGTGCTTCTTTTAATACCGGATCTGCTTTTTCCAATGCGGCGTGGGATTTTCCCCATGCATCTTCGTTACCATATTCCTGAACTATCTTGCGTACCTGTCGAATAACATTATCAAAGCTGGATTCGCGTAAAAAATATGGCTGTTCTCTCCATTTTGTCTGGCGGGTAGCTCTATTTTCCCATCGATGCTTGGAGGCTTCAACCCCTGGATTTGGTGCCAAAAATCCGACTTCATGAAAACTTTTCATGCCCTCGCCAAGTATCTGAGCGGAGTACATTGCCAATCGATTATATATATTTTTCCCATTATCTGTAGTAACCAGCGGGTTTTGTTTTGCCATATCGTCCGCGCTTGGCAGTTGAAATTCCGTAGAGCGTATATCCGGACTGAAATAATGCACAAAATGAGAGATCAACTTTTGAAATGCAGTTATTCTGCCATCGACAACTTCTTGGTCTTTTTCGATTTCCTCGATCTTTTTCCCTGCATTTTTAACAACCGCCGCACCTTTTTTCTCAACATTTTCTTTTTTAGAATCTCCGGATGATTCATTTTCATCTTTTCCTATCTCACGACTCTGCTGACGCTCTTGATCCTCCACGCCTTCAAATACAAAACGTTGGAGCTCGTCTGTGCGCAGACAGTTGCTTAATCTGAGAAGAAACATATGTGTTTTGGTTATTTGTTTTTATTTGTGTATTAGGGAATTATAGCATAGGATAACAGGTGTGACAAGGAGCTTTTTTCAAGTAGAGGAGTTTGGCAGGCTGCAAGAGTCTGTCCCGAACAGGGGCAGATATTGGCTTATAGAAGGCATTTTGGTGGTGCGGCAGGGGCTCCCGCGCGGGCGCTGTTGGCTGTGGGTACCCGGAACAGGTGGGGGTCAGGTTATAGGGGCGGCTTTTCTGAGGGAGCTGGGAAAAATAGCAAAAAAGGAACGCGCGGTGTTTTGCAGGATCGAGCCTTTAAAGGAATTAAAGCTTAATACCAAAGATGGGGTGTTGATCACAATGACGCGCGAGCGATATCTGCCGCAGGACACACTCGTGCTGGATCTCGAACTCTCCGAGGACGATCTCTTAAAACAAATGAAACCAAAGGGCAGATACAATATAAAAATTGCGGAAAAACACGGCATACGCATTCAGCAGATAAATACATTTAATTTGAAAGATCACGCGCGCGACTTCGACGCGTGGTATGAAATTTTGATCGGAACGGGGGAGCGCGATGGATTTGGTATTCACAAAAAAGATTTTTACAAAAATCTGCTTGCGGCGTTTGGAAATAAGGCCGCGCTTTTTTTGGCTTACGATAAAGAAAAAGTGATCGGCGGAATTTTGATTATATTTGAAGGGGGAACGGCGACATATTATTACGGTGCGTCCGATCACGAGGCGCGGAAGTGCATGGCTTCCTATTTACTTCAGTGGACGGCGATACGTGAAGCAAAAAAGCGCGGCATGAAGCATTATGATTTCTTGGGGATTGCGCCCGCCGCGGCACGTGGTGATAGTGGAGAACACGCTAAAAATCATCCCTGGGCGGGCGTAACCGACTTTAAGAAAAAGTTCGGCGGGCGCGAGGTGCACTATCCCGAAGCAATCGTGATCGTGTATGACAAATTCTGGTACTGGCTCTACCGCCTTGCAAAGATTTTTCGCAAAAAATAGCGCTGATAAAATGGATGCTAACTTTGTTTTTTCATGATAAAACAAAGTGTGGTTTTATTTTATCATTTCTTGTTTTTTGCCCCGTCCTCGGTTTTTTTTATCATCTTATCAACGCATAAAATGCCGTTGAGGTGGTCGAACTCGTGCTGGATGATGCGTGCAGACAGGCCGTGAAGGTGAAGTGTGTGCTGTTTTTTCTTTGGATCCGTGTAGCGCACGGTGAGCGAGTTATGGCGCGGGACGATGCCAAAAACTCCCGGAACGGAGAGACAACCCTCTTCGCCATTTTCCATTTCTTTTGATATATCAAAAACCTCGGCATTGATCATCGGGATGTAAATCTCCTGCGGCGTGTCGTGGTTAAATCGAACCCAAAAAATTTGGCTGTTAACGCCGACCTGCGGCGCAGCGATACCGAGGCCGTTCTCGTCCTTCACCGTATCGAGCATGTCGTGAAGAAGTTTTTGTAGTTTCGCATCGAACTTCTTCACCTTCTCCGACTTCGTACGAAGAATAGGATTATCAACCCCCTGTGTAATTGGAATAATTGCCATGCAAAAACAGGGTAAATGGAAACCGGCAAAGCGTAAAGGGGATTTTTATCCTGCTCTCGAAGCTTATGCCAATGTACTAATACGCTTCACGACAGACTGCAGACGCGTGAGTATTTCGGCGACAACGCTCGATGTCGTAGCGCCGACAGGAGGAGCGATGCGAAGTGTGTTTGGGGCACCCCTGAAGTCCTCCGGATCATGCATCTCACGGCCGCCATTACCAAAAAGAACACCGTGCTCAGGCCCTAAAGGCATGGCTTTTGCCACCGAGCCTGCGCTTCGAAAGCGTAGGCCGCTCATAAGGCCCTTGCCGGGTACGCCACTATCCGCTGAGTCGTTATCTACGACATCCGGATACATTGCGCCGATTGTTTTTAGACCCAGCCGTAGTTCAGCGCCCATGCGGCGAGCTATACCAACGTAATCATTTTCAATAGCCATTTTTACACCCTCCTCGCCGAGCGCGGCCTCAGGTGGCGGCACTTGGTTGGTATCAAACCACTTACCGAGAGAAAAGCCTTTCTTTTGTAACTCAAGCAATCGCTCGTTGAGAGCGCCACGGACGGCGACACCGGCGACGGGGCGGCCATTGCCAAAGCCCTTTGCGAACACGACCATGTCCGGCTGAAGAGCAATATCTTTTGCCCAGCTCTGCCAGTACCAGAACGCCTCGCCGGTACGGCATGGTGCGGTCTGTACCTCATCGGCTATAAACAAACCGCCGAGCTCATGCACACGACGAACGATATGTTCCAGTACCTCTATTGGAACTACTTTGAACCCGCCGACTCCAAGAATTTGCTCTGCATGAAAAATAGGCTTCACTCCCTTTGGCATCATCGCGATGGCTCTCTCGAATGACTCTATAGTTGGCTGAATAAAGACCTTATTCTGACCAAGACCCGGGGTAGTAATGCCCCTCCATGGACCAACTCCGCACTCCGCATTTCCGCGTATGCCATTTCCGGAGTATGCATCTTCAAAAAGAATTACGTATGAGTTGCCGCCAAGTGCGAGGTCTGCAAGCGCATCGGAACGCTCACGGGTGGAGTCGGTCTGCACTCTTTCGGCACCTTCATCATACAGCGCGCCATCGCCAATTCTACGCGCATTATCACCGGCGATATTTCCACCGGAGGCAAATAATACTCTCCAGGCGCGCATTGGATCTTCTTCAGTATTATCATCGAGTGAAAGTGAATTAATAATGGCATCTTTGAAGGCCAGCGCACGAGGATTGATATGGGTAGAGGTAGGCATCCAGACACCGGTGGCCAGTGCTTTGATATAAGCCATCAGAAGTTTTGGATTGTTGTGGCCGTACAGTACGGAAAGTATGCCAGTATGTGCATCCACTGCCTCTCGCCCACTGACATCCGTCACATGAGCGCCATATGCGTATTGATGTACAAAAGGCGGCGTGCCTGGAAATCGTCCCTCTAAAGCCGTTACTGCAGTCTCTTTATCCCAAGCGACCATCTCGTCGACATCTCCACTATCAAACTGTTCGGCAACCGTGGGCTCTAATGCATGTATTCCTCTAAGTACTGCTATCTCATCTTCCGGCATACCCATCTCCCGGGCGTCATGGAGCATTCGTTTTGCGTATGGATTTGGCATAAATAATACGTAGTTAAATATGTGATTAAGATCGCGTCAATTCTAAAACTACCAAGGCAAAAAATGTAGTTTTTTGGCTTGCATAAGGCCTATTTCTATTGTCTTTACTACTATTCCTTCTTGGCGTTCTTTGCCAGCCACTCGATCTCGGCCTCGATAAAGCCCTCCAGGTCGCCGTCGAGAACTTTATCAACCTGCGAGGTTTCATAATCGGTACGGTGATCCTTTACCATCGTATATGGGTGGAGGACGTATGAGCGGATCTGATTGCCCCACGACATTTCAGTCTTCACACCCTTGATTTCGGACAGCTCTTCCGCGTGTTCTTCTTCTTTCAAGTGCATCAATTTCGAATAAAGCATCTTCATCGCGCGCTCCTTATTTTGCACCTGACTGCGTTCCGTCTGGCATGTGACAACGAGGCCGGTCGGGATGTGCTTCAGACGAACGGCGCTGGAAACTTTATTTACATTTTGCCCGCCGGCGCCGCCGGATCGGAATGCTTCGAACTCCAGGTCTTCTTTTTTTATCTCAACTTCCGAGTCAATCTCGATCTCCGGAATGACATCGACGAGCGCGAATGATGTTTCACGTGAGTTTTTTGCATTGAAAGGGGATAGGCGCACGAGACGGTGAACGCCTTTTTCTCCGCGCAAATATCCATATGCATACGGGCCGGAGATGAGAATAGATGCGCTCTTTATACCAACCTCTTCGCCGTCG
>JBBTWW010000138.1:0-21026 GCA_038062595.1 Patescibacteria group bacterium
CCGTAATCCCAAATCTCATTTGCCCGACCAGAAAATCTTGAGATGGTATCGGATCACCATCTGGAGTTCGTCGGACTTCATCATCACTTGGCGGTGCCGGTGTATTACTCATTGGCGACATAGTTTGGTGTATTTATAGGTTGGGTAGCGAGCTTATCATTTTAAAATATTTCCTACAACTACAAGCTATACGAAAAGAAGGTGGTAGCACGATTACTATAATTGCTTATTTTCTTTCCGCAATTTCAGGCGGCCGGCAATAAGACGAGCCTCCAGGGAAACGTAGTCGTTGTTGCGGGAGCCCACCGTGAGGAGGCCATATTTCTTGTGGTTTTCTTTGAGTTGCAGGAGGTGCGATAGAAGCATGTAGCCGAATACGAGATATGGAACCATTAGAAACGTCCAGTTCATTTCCAGGAAGACGTTATAAACGGCGTGCAGGATAACGGCGATGAATAAACCCTGGAACATTTTTTGCTCATGGAAAAGCTCGTCTGTCTTTAGACGAAATATGCGATAGAGATAACGCCATATGAAATTTTCTTTTCCGCGAAGCTCCTCTTGCAGCATTGGCGTACTAAAATGCGCGATGCCGTAGTAATAGCCAAAAATTCCGGAGAATAGGACATGCGCAAATGTGGAAAAAATTGATCGAAACACGAATGGAACGAGTAGGGCGTCAACTCCGCGACCGACCCAGATATTGTGGAAATAGACTATGTTTTCCGCGAATGAAAAACCAAGCGCTGCAAAAATACTCAGTACGATGGCATCGTCAATGCTGTCTATCGAATTATCATCAACCGCATGCACCACAGACTGCTTCATCACCTCTTCGATCACCCCGATGATCATAAATGTCAGTATGACACTGAGTGGAATGAGTGCAAAACTCTGCCATCCGATGAGATCCTCTTTGAAAGAATCAGTAAAATTTAATACATTAATCCATGGAAAAAACTTCCACAACCAGCGATAAAAAAGAATCGGGAAGACGGCAAACCCGCCGATTAGAAATGTGACCATCAGAAGAGTGCGGTTCTCTTTGTTTTTACTGTAAAAAAGATACCCCCATGCCAAAGCCGGTACAGCCGCCAGGAGCGCGCTAGCCCCTATAATCTGGAGTATCTGGACATGGGTCATGTTTGGCTTTGTTATCTGAATTATACCTTATTTATCAGATTTTGGCAATGTCTTCCACCTTGTGCTCACCTGAGAACTCTTTGAAGTAATATGGCTCCACGGTGGTGACGATCGTCTGGTAGCGGGATATGTTTTCGAGTAAGCCGTAGCGGTGATCGGCGTCGAGTTCGGAGAAGACATCATCGAGGAGTAAAATCGGGCTCTCGTTGCGACGCTCGGCAAGCAGGATCGTCTCGGCGAGCTTTAATGAAAGTATTAGCGTACGTTGCTCGCCGCGCGAGCAGACATTGACGCATTTGCTGTCGCCGATGAGAAATACCATATCGTCGCGGTGCGGGCCAACGTGGGTCTGCGCGCGGCGAAGATCTCTATCACGCGAGTTGAGGAAAACATTACGATAGGAGTCCACATCCGGAACCGTGGAAAGATACTGAATGGAAAACCCCTCTCCGCTCTCTCCGGATATCGCCTCATATGCTTTTGTGAAATACTCGTTGATCTGCTCCAAACCATGTTCACGTTCACGGATTAGCTCGGAGCCCTGTGAGATCAGCTCATCGTCCCAGTATGAGAACTCACGCCTGTCCACGTTTTTCTCTTGTGCTGTAACGAGTAGATGGTTGCGCGCCGAAAGAGCCTTGTTATAGCGGATAAGCGTCTCCAGATATTTTCGCGACATTCTCGACAGCACCATGTCCAGGAAGTGTCTCCGCTCTTTCGGCGCACTGGAGACAAGCGACAGATGCTCCGGCAGAAATAATACAGTTGGCAACCGTCCAAAAAATGCGCCGGCCGAGAGCTTCACGTCACTCCACTCAAAAACCTGCCGCGATGGAGAGCGCTGATAAAAAACTGACGCGGTACACTCCTCTCCGTTATCGTCAACCATCACAGCCGATATGCGAAAATATCCTGCTCCTTCCAGAATCATGTGTTCTTTTTGCGACACACGAAATGACTGCGTACTCCCGAGCATCTCAATCGCCTCCACTATATTTGTTTTCCCAGCACCATTTGGCCCCACCACTATCGTCATCCCACCATCCTTAAATGCAGGGCCGAAAACCATCTCCTTTCTTTCATAGTTCCGGAAATTTTCCAGAACCAGTTTATAGATGTGCATATCAGGCTTTAGCATAGCAAACTATCGCACGTTGCCCAAAGTGGAAATCCGCGCTACTCTGTAAGCCGTATGGAAATAGATAAATCCTCACATCTCTACAAACTCCGACACTCGTGTGCGCATGCGCTCGCGCAGGCTGTGATGGACATGTTCCCGGAGGCTCAGCTCGGCATCGGCCCGCCGATCGACTACGGGTTTTATTATGATTTTGACCTGCCGCGCACACTGATTCCTGAGGACCTGGAGATTCTTGAGAAAAAAATGAAGCACATCATCAAGCAGAATCAGAAGTTCGTGCGCCGCGACGAGCCGATAGACAAAGCGATTGAATTTCTCAAAAAAGCAAAACAACCGTACAAAGTCGAGCTCGTAAAAGAATTCTCGGAGAATAGCAAAACTGTGAGTTTTTATGAAAACGTACTACAGGATGGCACACCAAAATTCGTTGATCTGTGCGAAGGAAATCATCTCGATGGCCTGGGTGAGATCAAGGCGTTCAAGCTCGTATCTATCGCCGGCGCGTACTGGCGCGGCAGTGAAAAAAACCCAATGCTACAACGTATTTACGGCGCGTGCTTTGAGACAAAAGAAGAGCTCGATGAGTTCCTGAAACAGCGCGAGGAGGCAAAGAAGCGCGATCACCGCAAGCTGGGAAAAGAGTTGAAGTTATTTACATTCAGCGACTACTGCGGGCCCGGTCTGCCACTCTGGCTGCCAAATGGCACAACTATCATCGAAGAGCTGGAGAGACTGGCAAAGGAGACGGAAAAAAAAGCGGGGTACCAGCAAGTGCGCACGCCTCACATCGCAAAGGAAATAATGTACAAGACGTCCGGTCACCTGCCTTACTACGCCGCGAGCATGTTTCCACCGATGGTGATGGAAGAAGAAGACGGACGCAAGGAGACATATTATCTAAAAGCGATGAACTGCCCGCACCATCATCAAATATATGCCGCAGAGCCGAGAAGCTACCGCGATCTGCCACTGCGTCTGGCGGAGTACGGCACTGTTTATCGTTATGAAAAATCGGGTGAGCTATTTGGCCTAATGCGCGTGAGGATGCTCTCGATGAACGACGCCCATATCTACTGTACGGAAGAGCAGTTTGAGTCCGAGTTCCGTGCGGTCAATGATATGTATCTGAAATACTTCAAAATATTTGGATTTGAAAAGTACGTAATGAGATTCTCCACTCACGATCCGGCAGAACTGGGGAAAAAATATGTGGATGACGCGAAGCTATGGAAAAAAACCGAGGACATGGTGCGCAGAGTACTGATCGAAAGTAAAATCAACTTCGTAGAGGTGCCGAACGAAGCTGCATTTTATGGACCAAAGATCGACGTACAGGTGTGGAGCGCAATCGGAAAGGAGTTTACTATTGCCACGAACCAGGTGGACTTTGCAGTACCGCCTAGATTTGGCCTCACGTACACCGACAAGGAAGGTAAGGATCAGACACCGCTCGTAATCCACAGAGCCCCTCTCGGTACACACGAGCGATTCGTTGGATTTCTTATCGAACACTACGGCGGCGCCTTCCCTCTCTGGCTTGCCCCTGTCCAGGTGCGCATACTGCCAATATCGGAGCATTTCAATGACTACGCGAACGACGTGAAAGAGACGCTGGAAAAAGCCGGATTCCGCGTGGAGCTGGACGCCTCACCGGAAACTCTGGGAAAAAAAATACGAAACGCAGAGATGCAAAAAACACCGTACATGCTGGTAATAGGAGAAAAAGAAAAATCTGACGGTATGGTAACCGTGCGGCACTACGCCACAAAAGAACAGGAGACGATATCCTCAGATGAACTGGTAAAAAAACTTGCGGACGAATCTATCCGTTAGTGATGCCCGCCTCCGTGACCTCCTCCATGGCCGCCGCGGACTGGAGGAGTATGCTCAGCATCGCCACTTTCTTCATCACTTTTTGGACGTCTTGATCCCTGCAAACCGCGCAGGGCGTTTTTCGCATTTCCATCCTTGTACCCACGATCAATATACTCACCTAGCACCGCGAGCAATTTTTCTCCGCCATCGCTTGCGATGAGATTGTCAATTTCTTTAACAAAATTTTGAAGAGACTCTTCGTAATGTATCTGCTTCTGTGCTTCTGCAGAACGGGCATCTTTTATGGAGCTTGTCTTGGCCTGATATAACCAGCTATCTACCGGTTTGTTATACGCACGCGCTATCGCCTGTATGAAATTTCGCAACTGATCCTGATGCAGACGTACGTGACAGCTACCATCAACCACCGCCACCTTGTCATAATGATGATCCAGCAAACGTCCGCGATTCGGACCCTCCAGCTTATGGAGACGCTCATCCATTATGGCATCATATGTGATAAAGCTCTGTATCGAGTTGCGTATGACTTTTACCAATCGCTTTTTTTCCTCGGCATCTTTTTTATATTCCTGCAGACGCAGATATGTGCTGGTAAAAAACTGGTTGTAGCCTGGGTACGCGTTGGCATAGCCTTCAGGGGTAAAGTTCAGCTCACCGCCTCCGGCGGGACCCTTTGTCAGTGATTCTATTTCCGCTACGGTTGCGGGTGGAATAAACATATGGGTATCATCGTGATCCATTTTGCGCGAGGCGCGCAGACCTTTACTGAGACGTACACGCACCATTGGATCCAGCATTATCTCCTCCCAGAAAAATTTCTTAAAAGCTTTTCCTGGACGATAGCTATACCAATCCGGGGGCAGATCTGGTTGACCATTTTTTCGACGTTCTATATTTTCTTCAATCACCTGCTTCGCACCCTCTTCTTTCCAGTGGTGCCAAAATTTCCCAAACTCCTCTTTCGTAAAGGCAATAGGACGGCCATCCGGACCGACAGGACGCTTTGTTTTGAACAATGGATCTATCCTTTTACGCTGACGGAAGTAGTCAAGGACCGGGAACTGATTGAGCCACTCACCATCCAGCGCACTGGGACGATCTATGTGTAGTAGCGTACCATAGTGATGCGATCCCGGAGGGACTTCATCAGCACCGCAGTCAGCCGAAACGCCTGCAAAAAGAAAGAACATTTTTTCCTCTGCTGTCATCTTGCCGTACTTGATGGCAAACTCCACCATCTCCTCATACTCATGCGGATTGACGTAGTTACCCTTGCACCAGCTTTCGAGCATCCTGGCCTCTTCCGCACCGAGACCTCCGGTATTTTTTGGATCCGAGTCGAGCTGTTTACCTTTGTGCTCGTACGCACTCTTGTTACTGTTATATGTATTGATATTTTTACTCCACCACTCGTTACCCTGGCCATCACCCCATAGTGCATCCATCGAATTTTTCATGAGCTGTTCCACATCGGTACCAAAAGGCTGTTTATCTATATCCGTCGGTATATACAGCTCGGCACCGCGTTCTGTGTAGCTCGCCGTAAGGCGGTTTAGTGTTGACCACACACCCGGGTCGTCCCAGCGAAGCTCACCTTTTTCCACCAGTGTTATCATACAGGCCTTCGCTTCATCCTTACTGTTTGTGCTATGGAGCGTGTGTTTAATATGAAAAACACCCCAGTGCTCCATGGCCTCCTTATAATGATTCACTTCTTCATGCTCGGCGGACTCCGCTATTCTACCGAACTCTGTACCGAGTGTGCCTGGAAGTTTTTGGGCAATAGTAGCGTAGCGCATCTTACTGCGACGGTCGTGTTTGCGCTCAATGAACTCTTTGATCGCGATCGTAAGATTCCAGCAGTCCATAAGCGATAGGATAGTAGTGCTGGCCCATGCATGCTGTATATGACCCATTAATGTGCCATGCTCACCCAGAGCCAACTCTTCTATTGTCTTGGCTCGTCCTTCAAGTGCGCTCGGTCCTGGTTTTTTATCTTCCTTATCCTTTAAATCCTTTGCCGCATCGATCGCTCCTTTTTTACCGCTTAGATCCTTCGCTTTGTCTTTTTCATTCATTTTTCCTTCTTCTTCAGGATAGCGCTGTACATTATTATTTTTTACCCAAAAGAAAAACTCAGGATAACTGAAACTACCCTTACCATCCTCCAGTACAATTCTGTCACCGGATATGTCCTGTATTGTGAATTTTTGATCGGAGCCATCGGCGAAGTAGAGTAACTCGCCGGGCATTATTCCAATAGGCGGATTTTCACGCTTTCCAATGTTGTACTCTTTGTTGAAGTATGTGTTGTACCTTGCGAGTACGTCGCGCAGTCCTTCAAGCTCCATTGATTTTTCCACTTCCATGCGCTGGTACCATTTTGCGAATTCACCGAATGAGAGCGACTCAACGAGCTCCTGTTCCAAACTTTGGCCGTCTTCGGTCGGACCTTTTTGTATGAATATCGGAGTAGCAAAACTAATAACTCCGTCCTTGACGTCGCGAATAGTAACGATCTCCGGCACGGTCTCCAGCTCGCCATTTGCCTTGCGGTGCTTTCGCGGTACATAGAGTGATGTACCGGGCTTCAGGTCGAGACCCAGTACGTCCCAGCCAATGCGATCCATCACATCGGTGATGCCATTGATTTCTTCTATCGCGTCGGTGGCGTCCACCCATTTCTTGAATCTTCCAACCGGCATCTCGGTACCATTGGCTAGCGTGATTAGCGGCGCACCCACAGAGTATCCGATGACTTTTCCACTCGTCTTATCCCGAATTGGAACTTCCTCAAACGCAACATTTTGAATAGTCGTAGTCTCCGACCTGCCGCCAAAAAGACTAAAAAGTCCAGGTGCCTGATAGCGTATCGTAGTGCCCGAACGCAGGCGTATTCCTGTGACAGAGCAGGCCAGCTTGAGCATGCGTTTTTTATTTGCCTCACGCTGTACGTCACGCGTATTTCGTTCCAATATGGACTCGAGTTCATCAACAAGACGCTTGAAGTGACGCACGATATCCCGTTCTTCGCGCTTCATGTCAAAGATTTTTGAGACGATCTTTTTTGTTGCGGAATCATCACCGAGATCTGAGGTGAGATTTTTGAAATCAGTATCAAAATTGGCAGAGTCCGGATCGAGTTCGTACAAAGCTTTTGCACTCTCCGGACTTAGCACCGGTGGGCGTCCATTTTCTCCACGACTGAGCTGACCCAAGTACTGCTTCATCTGTACATCCAGGCGCGCATCATTGGTATTGAGCGCGCGCACGTGTATCAGGTGCGCCTGAAATCTCTGGCGCTCGGCTGGAATAACGTCTATATATGACTGCGTGCGCGACTGCAGGTGAGCTATCTTCTCACGTATCTGACGCTGTACGCTAAATATCTCTTTCCATGACTGTTCCTCGTTCTCCAGCTGTTCCATCTGACGGAGAAATGTGCTTGAATCGAGTGAACCTTTCAAGAGCTTTTCAACCAGCTCCTCCTGACTTGGTTTACCATCTAGCAGGGCTATGCGCGCCAGACGGATCACTTCCGGATTAAAGTTGCGTGCGGTATCCAGCTCGTCACGCATGGCGTCACGGCGATCTGCACGACCACCCTGCATCTCCTGTGCCGCTTGAGCATCTTGGGCATCAGCAGTACCTCCGCCACCGGCACCTCTCATATTGCGCCTATAGACTAGGCGACTTGATATCTGATTATAAAGATGAAAATTAAACATAGATTTTTATTAATCGCCATCACCACCTGGTGGTATTATTGGGGCTGATCTACTTCCGGCGAGTGAAGCATCTGGAGCCACTACTGCGGCGGGCGCCCTCACGCCACCTTCACGCACCAGCTTGTTAATCAACGTGCCTGGTGTAGTGGCCTGAGCAATGGCATCTGGTGTGTCGTCAACGAGCGCCTGGAGGACTCCGGGGGTGAGTTTTTTTACGGTATCAAAAGCACCAACATTATTATCTTTAATAGCCTTACCTGCGCTGATCACCTCCTCGGCAAACTTATCCTTGAATCTGCCTGTCTCCGGATCAAACGCCTGACGAAGCAGTTCTTCTTTTGTCTTTGCGCCAAGCTCGCCGTAGCCTTTTGCTATATTTTTCAAACGATCGGTGACGATACCATTGAAGGCAGTATGCTTGGCGGCATACTCCGCGGCTTTTTCAGGATCAACACCCATGTCTGATAGAGCATCTTTTTTGTCGGACTTGAATCCTGCCGATACCTCTGGCTTCTTTTCCGCCTTCGGAGTTGGAAGCGGCGTCTTACTCTTTGCGGCATCGACTGCTTCAATAAACTCCTTTTCATTTTTATACTTCTCGGCCAACTGCGGACGCAACTCTGAATGGCCATATAACGTCGTTGCAAGTTTTTTATAATCGTCACCAATATGCTCTAACTGAGAATCAGTAAGGCTGTAAAGAGCCTTGAGCTTACCCTTCACTACATTGACACCTTCGGGCGTTCCCAGGACACCCATATTCTGCATCATCGCAGGCGCCAACTCCTGTTTCGTCCTTACGCGGGACAGCGCATTGATATCACCGCCGCCACGCTGTTGACGCATTTTTTGCCACCATGACTGACCGTAATTCGCATCCAGTTCCGACTCAGCGCCGGTGATAGTCCTGAAGGCGCCGAGAAGAGACATGTTGTCTTTCTGATCACCTGTAACAGGGATAACCTGTGCGTAAACAGGCAGTTTTGCAATAAATTTACCGAATGTCTTGGCATGTTCTTCTATGGTGCCAACGATACCCTGTGCGAAGGTCTTCTTCACGGCGCCAAAAACTCCCATCCACACGACGGCGACCGTAGCAACGGCGATGAGCAACTGCTGGAGGTCAGATATGTCTGTGGCCTGTGCATTGACGTCCACGGATGAGAGCGATACTCCGGCCAGCCCCTCTCCGATAGCACCGGGATCACCAGCCATTGCGTCGAGCATGAGGTATCCTATGGAGAGAAATACACCTATTATCAATGGCGCAACAGCATGCTGTATAAAAATATCCACTGGACTGCCGCCCTCCCCAAGAGACAGACTCTGTAGTAAGCTCGGCAGGACTATCGTAATTGCAATGACTGGAGAAAAGGCAACCGCCACCCATAGCACGACAAGTCGCACGAGCAGGACTATGAAGAGCGCTATGAACGACAGTGCATATACCGCATAAATCGTAACGCCAAATAATATATTAAAGGCAAGCTGTGTAATATCTTTTAATCCTTCTTTTACATACCTCTGCTGTGAAAGCTTGCCAAAGTTAACAGCCATCATCAGCGCAATGTTGTCCGAGCTTACGCGTTCAAAAAATACCTTTGCGCGGGCGTTATACTTCCACCTGTCACCTACACGCTCACACATCATGGCGCGCATAGGCGTGTCTTCATTGATCGGATCACATATCGAAGTTTCCAATTTTCCCTTCTGTGCCTCGAACTGTTCCTCGGCCAGCGTACCGGGAAGCGAAAAAGCCGCCACCGTGAGGACGTTGGTAAAATCGAGGACCACTTTTGCGCCCAGAAATGAGAAGTTAACCGCTATGAGTGCGATGACAAATTTTGGCAGTGTCTGTTTAAAGCTGAGGTTAACGCCGCCAAGTCCTTCCTCCGGAAGACCAAGCACGTTGTATACAGCAATAACGAGGAGGATAAGGACAAATATGACATTTACCAGATTTCGTATCTGCACCCATATCTCGAGCAGGCGCTCACCCATGGCGCCGCCAAATATGAGATTATTGTCAAAGAGACTGCCGATGATGAGCATGAGAGGCCACAGCCATGAGCTAAGGAACTGCATCACGACTGTAAAGATATTCTGCACGCTCTGCAGAAGCTTAGTCATATCATCCGGTCCCGACTGTGCCAGTGCGAGGTCAGGAATCAGCAGAAGCGTTATCGCAAGTATGGCTCCGATAATCAGGGTTAACCTCCTATGATTTGTAAATAAGTTTGTTTTCATTATTTTTTTGTTTCAGGTGAGAATTCAAATGGAAGCTCGGCTTCCGCAAAGTACGCCTTTACATTTTCCGCGCTCTTTAATTCAAAAGTCTTGCCGAGAATACGCATGCTCTCACTCAGGTTGTCATGAAATCTGCGTCTAACCTCTTTTTCAGAACCAACTCCAAACGATGAGTACTCAGCATCTGTAAATTTCACATCGCTGTACTTCAGCTCAAAAACACGACCGCCTCCATTCTCATTTCTTGTTGCTGTAGCGTAGAGATCGTCATAGTGATCGGCCAGATATTTATGTACGCCAGGATAGGCAGTGACGATATTACGAATTCTTTTTTCTCCGGCCATGTTTTCGCTAACCTCTTTCTCGGTTTTTGATGGACTGTATAGAAATTTCTTTCTCAGCCAGCCATCTCCGACCTGATCTAGGGCGACTGCAACCTCAGCCAACCCGAGATAAAAATATTTGTTGCGGCTGAGCTTACTGACTGTATTTACGAGACCCTGCACCTTGCCACCGATGCCCGCCGGTGCGTCCTTCATCTCTGCTGATAATGTAACCACGGCATTCATAAAAGCAGTGAGCACACCAAGGTCCGCAACACGACTCCAGATTACGTTGTTAAATGAGAGGTAGTGATTTGCCGCATTGCCGCTAAAAGTACGTTGCATAATATCACCCATATCGTCACGAAGTTTTTGCATGTCATGACTCTCGTCACGAGCCTGTTCCAGATCTTTTTTGAACTTCGCGCTATCTTCTACATGAAAACCGGCTGACCCTTCACGAACTACCTTTCCATCATCGTCAACTTCGCCCCAAAGTTCGTTTGTTAGAGCAAGAACATCGGTATAGCTCAAGACTCCGTTTGCAACCGCGCGCTTTAGCATCTCCTGTCCCTCGCGGGCACCTTCCGGCCCTTCTTCAGAAAATGACACGATCAAATCCTCACGCTGTTCCTTGCTCATCTCCTGTATGATTCGGCCCCACAGAGTGGCTTCGGTATGTTTGCGTCCGTCACTTTTTTCTTTATTGCGATCCCAGATGAAGTCACGTAACCCGCGAATATGTTTTGCATAATCCGGATTGGCCTGATCGAGCATTGGCGCCTCAGTAGTATCGAGTCCGCGCATCTGCGCGAGCATTCGCGCAAAAGGATTGGAGTCGACTACCATCTCGACCATCTCTTCTTCACTCAGATCTTCTATGCGGCGTATGTAAGATATGAACTGTAAAATTTCTTTATCATCCATGACATCTTTTCCAGACTCACTCGCATACGGCGAGGTCTCCATTTTCATCGTCTGTCCCACGGTTACAGTCTCACGCACTAGAGTATCGAGCGCCTTCAGTTGTTCAAGTGTTTTTTCATGTACCCTGCCGGCTTTTTCCATACGCTTTCCAACAGCATCAAACACACGACGCGCCGTATTGGACAAAATGGTTTTTACCTCATCTCTCCGCGCGACATATCGTGGAGTAAGCTCCAGCATGTCCCAGGCATTTTTGGCTGACTGATCGAGCTTCTCACGGTCTCCAAAGACCTGTTCCATGACGTGTTCCGCAGTGCGGGAACCGGCCTCGATGCTGTCTGAATGTATATCTGCCTGTGGCATAGTTGGCTTTTTTTGAGAAAAATTACAAACGGAAAAGACGAACAAGTGTACTGGAAAAAGGCTCTTCGCGATTTTTCCACTCCGTGAGATGACGACGCAGGAACTCACGTATCTCTGCCGGATCCTGATCTTCAAGAGAGAGAGATACATCTGGGGAAAAACTACCGGAAAATCTAATTGTGATAGTCTTCAAAACCGGAGGATGATACACGATCCAGAATGCACGCAGGCTAGAGTACGGAAAGCGGTGCACGCCGATCTATATACCGACATTCGATAACTGCATATTAAGCCGTTTTGGTTCTTTGTGATAAATCAATGCGTACACACCTGCAAAAACCAGAATAGCGACTGCAAAAGTCCAGCCGCCGGTAGAGATGGCATAGAAAACAATTCCGGTGAGTAAGACGGCGGCGATTACATACCACAAAACGCCTTTTTCATATCTGTGATACTCGGGAGCCGACCACTCTATGACGCTTGCGTCAAATCTAGAGTGATTTTCTCCAGCAATGCTGGTTTGTTTTTTTTGTTTTTTCATAAGTGTTTAAATCTGTATATTCTACCAAAAAAAGCCCCTTTCCTCAACCTATGGGAACAGGTTACTTATATATAGATATTGACTAATTGAGGACTACTAGCGTAGATAAGGTAGAAGCCCCATCTCTCTGGCGCGCTTGATCGCACGTGCCACCTGCTTCTGGTACTTTAGGCTCACGCCGGAATAGTACCGTGGAATCACGCGACCATGACGGGAGATGAAATATCTTAGAATCTCGGTGTTTTTGTAATCGATGTATCCAAACTTCTCAGCTGTGAATATACATGATTTTTTTGAGCGTCCTGCTGTCATAATAACTTAAGGGTAACGTGAGTTAAAAGTGAGTTAAAATAATTATCCTTCAAAAACATTTTCCCCGGGAGATGATCTCGCCGCACCCTCGTCATACTGCGGAGCGGCCTCGAGCATATCCTTTTCTTCAAACGTGTCCACTGCGTCGTCCTTTCCCCTCTTCTCCAGCATGATCATATCCTGTACCACGATCTCCGTGCGAAATCTTTTCGTACCATCCGGAGCGGCCCAGCTTCTGGTCTTTAGATAGCCCTCTACATAGACCAGCTTGCCTTTTCTTAGATACTTGGCGCAGATGTCACCGAGCTTTGCCCAGGCTACAACTTCATGGAACTCCGTGGACTGATCCTTGCGATTGTCACGAGTCATCCATTCACGATTGGTCGCCATGCCGAATGTTACAACCGAGTGCCCGCTCTGTGTCTGCTTCACCTCCGGATCACGCGTTAGATTTCCTATGAGAATTACTTTATTGACGCTTCGCATACGCCTTCAAAATTAAATCTTAATATCCGGATTCTCCAAAATACTGTCGAGTGTTTTTTCGATGGATTTGAGTTTTTCCTCGCCGGTTTTGCCATGAAGGAGTGGCTCTTTTGGCTCAGTTGAAGCCTGATCACCTACCTCGGAAATTATAACCTTCCTCTTTATCGGCGCACTGGCAGTCTGGTCGACAGGCTTCCTCATCATTGGTCTCCTGTATGCACCGCCCTGCTGTTGCTGTTTCTTGTCATCGCGCTCGGCGTGCAACGCCTTGAGAAGACGCTCCTCGCCATCCCTCTGCTTCACATGATCAAAATTCTTTGGCATCGTGACCAGCATGTAGCGGACCACAGAGAGGTCAAGACGTAGGTGAGTGCTCAACTCGGCAATCATGGATGGAGGTGCGTCAAACTGAAGAAGCGCATAGTACCCGGAAGAAAACTTCTTAATACGGTATGCAAAGTTCTTGAGACCCCAAAGCTCTTCATTAAAAACGCTGGCGCCTTCTTTCTTGAGTATGCCGCGAAGCTCGTGTAACTCGCCATCAAGCTTTTCCTTGCTCAGGTCTGGCGTGTAGATGACTAGAAGTTCGTATTTTTGAGTATCAACTGAATCAGACATCATTCTATGGGTTAAAGCTCCGGATGACCTGCCCCGGAACAGAATGTCGCACGCGGCACATTATCAAAGCCGCATCTTATCTTCAAGGACTTCACGTTGACATGATCGATGATTTATTTTGATCTACCAAACTTCCCATCGCCTGCAGTCTCAAAAATAATCCTTTGCAACCGTGTGTTCGTATGGGAATGGAGAGATGGACATCGGGAAAAACTCACCCCACTCGCCGGTCTCGCGCATGTGGTCCGCCAGGCGGCGAACGGTCGTGAAGTAGCTATCGCGATCGTATTGTTTGTTCAAAATACAATACTGCTTATGCCTAACGGAAACACAACCGAATAAGTTGCTTGAACTAATGCAGTATGCTGAATAAAGACTGTCGCTCGTAGTGCAACACATTAGTGAAAAAAGTACGCGGTTGTTTCTGTATGAACCCATATATTCATAGCAGGCTTCGTTTTCCTCCACATAGTTGTTGTCATAACAATCCTTCATGTCAACAACTTGAGCAACGTACGAACAGTCTTCACACTTTTTTACATCGAACGCGTAGTGGGTGTTTTTTGATTCATAAATGTAATTACCAGTGACATTTTCCGTCTTTTCACAAATTGCATATTGGTGAGGTATTTCAAGCTTCAACCTTTTTAGTTCTTCCAGAATCTTATTAACTTTCTCCGGATTTTCCATATCCAAATTTTCACGCTTCCATTTTTCATAATTCTCCTTTGAGTATTTTTTATTAAAAATATGATACTCAACATTGCGCAAACCAGCACAGCCAATGCAGTTCCTGCAGGCCTTTAGGTCATAACAGAAATACAGGTCATTTGAACCAACGCAATCCTGACAAAAATTACAGCCGTAACAACGATCGCAAGCTACGCATTCGTAGCATAGCGTGCAGTCGCGTATAAGCAATGAATCGACGCAGTCCTTTGAATAGTAAGGTGAACCATAATAACAATCTTCGCAATAGACTGAACCTGCCACCTGATAACAATTTTTACACTCTCCGATGTAGCTATTGAATTCACAGCGTTCACTCTTCACAACGTTCAATGAAATCTGCGGAACAATTTTATTCAACTCATTAAATTGTTCAAAAAACGGACGACTAAAGTCAATGTCACGACCGTATTTGAAAGGGTTCCACTCATCGCTCCACCAGGCCTCTTGACTATAAATCGTGTAGGGTGATTCCGGTGAGTAATTTGAAACTATTCTTCGTCCGGTAAGTCCACAGGTTCTATAAAAAAGTCTCCTCTCGTTGCGAAATGAAAATCTCCTGCGGGTTCTCTCCTCGGGGCATAAAGTTGGAAGTGTAATCTCAGGTAAATACGGGAAAAGCCCGGAGAGTTTCCGGTAATACTCTATGTCGCGATCAAAAATCAGAAACTCCTTACCCGAGGCCTTGCAAATTCTGGTCTGCATACAGGCGCATATTACATTCCTTTATCTTCCGAATGCAACCGCAGTACGCCCAAGTCTTCGATATGGACGGTGACCGCCATCGCCGTTTGTATCAGTTTTGTCACATCTACTGCTATGATCTGAACTCTCAACAATCCCTGAACCACCGCCTTCAACACATTCATCGCGGTATTTATCACGGTATCTGGAGAGCTGCAGATTACGACTAAATGCTCTAGCTAGTAGTACCTCGTTATGGCGCGCAAGACTATCGACATCACAATCATCATCGGTAATAATGGTAGGCGTATCACCACGACCATCAGCAAAGAGCTCAACACCAAAACTACCAGTCGAGATGTCGCTATTGCCCATGCAGGCCGTCGAGTAAAGAAATAGGACACTTAAACGTTCACCCGGCTTACAGCCTGCGGATTCTTTTTCTATGTCATCGTGCAACGTGCCACCATCTCTTAATCGAACAAATGACAACGCCGTCCAGATCTCCATTGCCGAGCAGTGGCGCAAATTATTAACCGTCATCCTGTTGGCCGGCTCGAATAGCCCTTCAGAAGAAGACTCGTAGGCTTGCGGTCGGACGGTCACGTGATTATTTGGAGCACATGCTGGTGCGGCGAGCCCAATGGCGGCGACAAAAGCTGATGCTGTGGAAATACTATTTCTCATAAATTTAACATCGGATAAATATCCACAGCCGGCTCATCATATGGGTGGATTTTTTTAATCTCGGCGAGAACAGAATCCAGCTTCTCGCGCGGACATATCGTTTCTATGCGTTCTTCCTCAACTTCTTCCAGCTTACCGCTTGATCCAACGAACGGCTTCGAGCCCTCAAGTCCGCGGAAGCGGCCGGTGCCCTTTGTGCTAAAAGAGCAGTTGTCGTAATTACCTATGTGTCCGGCGCCGCTACGGGCAAGTGCCTCACGGATAGCATCGGCATGTGACAAAGGAACGTATACGACTACTTTTACAAAAGTGAAATCCATAAAGCTTAGAAGGTTGTACTCGCCTAAAACCTGCTGACCTGTGTCGACACCATGCGCTTGCTACGATCAGCTCTCGTAATCACCTCGCTCTCATTACCATATCGATTATAACGGTAAAGCAGATATATGTCTTCCGGTTGTTCGTAGTAATCGAGGCCGCTCACTTTGAACGGAATAGAAACTGTAACTGGTCTCTTGAACTCAAAGCCATCCGGCTTGAGATGATAGTCGTCGGTTACTCGTCCGGTGGCAACCTTTACGATCTCGATTTTTACGGATCGCTCTAGTGCGCCCTCGGGTACCGTGACACTCGCGCCGGAGGCATCGGTTACACTTCCTCCCTCGGGCCCGATCATCCCCTCCTCCACAGTCGGCTCACCATCACCCTCACCACCCAAATCGATCTTGTCCTTCAAGAAAAACCACCACGCGCCAAATGCGATACCGGCTATAATGGCGATCAAAAGAAACCAGCCAATACAGTAATAGTAGACTGGAACCTCATCATTCTCAGAAAAATCAGCCTTGGCATCATGTGGCATCTCGTATGGTTCACCTGTTGACTGCCACGCCTGAGACTGTTGATTGTCTTCCATAAATGCTATTATAAAAATTGGTAGGGGCGTTACCGTATCACCTTTTTTCCCCTTGTGCAAGCTCTTTTTCTATCTTTAACGCGCCGATATAGCTCAGTTGGTAGAGCAATCCCTTCGTAAGGGAGTGGTCGCCGGTTCGACTCCGGCTATCGGCTCCATAGATAACATCCCACTACAATTATTTTACCTCCGCAATCGGACTTCTTTGATGTACGGCCCACAGCTCTTTATAATCTCGGTGGATAATCTTTAATAATTCAAAAACCATGGCAAACACAGCACGCGCGGCATTTGAGCAGGACTTTGACGTCGATGTGTTTCCAAATCCACCAAGACAAATAGCATTGACCGATGGAGTCGCCGACAAAGCAGTTAGTGAAGTAGAGGCACTTGGCTTTACACCGGTTGACCTGAGGGAAATGAAGCCAGCCGATGCTATTCGTAAGATCGAAGGATTGCGCGTATCTGCCGTACTTGGCCGCGGAGGGATGGATAAGGCGTTAAAAACAGCAGTTAGAGAAGGTGACGTAAGTATATTTTCTCGATTGAGAGACAGTGGTGTTCTCGCAATAAGCCGCGCCGGCAATGGCGTGGATATGGATAGACAACGCGCATTTGACAGTGGCGTTATCGTTACACGTACACCAAGAGGAAATGCGGAAGCCGTTCGTATATGGCAGGATCTTCAGCTAGCCGCATCAACCGGATTGGCAACCGACCCGGATAAAAATCCGGCTATACGCGACAATGCTTTAGCAAAAAAAGGCGGCGTTGAAAAACTTGGCTGGGATCGAACAGGCGTCACCGGAGTTGTAGACCCGGACGGCACTGCATATGCTATCGATAATCAACCGACAGATGTAGAGAGAGCCAGTGCAGTTTTTGCAGATAAAAAAATTGCAGTGATCGGAGCCGGTAGAATAGGACAGGAAGTTATCAGCAAATCTACATTTTTGTACAGAGCGGATGTTCATGTATACGATCCATTTCCACCGACGAACTTGGATACTCGTGTAACAATTGCAAACTCCATGGAAGAGGCGCTTGCTGATGCTGAGCTGGTAATGCTTCATCTCGACGGTGAAAATGAAATACTGACAGGAAGAGAATTTGCGATGCTAAAAGATGGAGCCACTGTATGTAACATGGCTCGCGGTGGGTGTATTAATCCACGAGCACTATACGAAGCACTCGCAAGCGGAAAAATAAAAGCGGCTTGCCTTGATACTCATGCCGTCGAGGGTGATGATCTGTTACCGTTCATGAATAATGTACCAGTTAATAAAGATGAAATACGGCCAGGACACTGGGCTCATATGTTACGGCAACATCCAAAATGTGTGGCCGGCAATCACTCGGCTGCCAGTGAACGTCAGGCCCAAAGTATAAATGCAGTCGACGGCGTACGTGGCGTAGCGGCATTCATTGAAAGAGGTGAGATAGTTGATGGTGTTTGCGCTCCAACCACGGAGTTTCCGTACACTGGATTTGTGGAGGGCGATAATGGAAGAACTCGGCCAATAGATACGCATGGACGTAGATTTGCACTTGAGCTCATTCATGATGGTAACATTCCTGGACTTTTGGATGCCGTACGTAGAGACATTGCGCGCCACTTAACTGGAAAAATAGACCCTGTCCTTGATTTGGTTTCCGGCGAACTCGCAAAACTTGAACGCGGAGGCAGAAGAAATGGTGTTGATTTTCACGCTATAGAGCTTCCTGAAGGTGTTAACCCGGATGATGAAGGCAAAATATGGAGAGAGATAGCACGTCGAGCAGAATCCACCCGCGGCGTCCGTCTTGCCCGCGTATTTGTGCCGAAACGGAAGAAAGCGGCGTAATAGCAACCTCAACCGGCTGAAGGTTGAAGAAAAAACACGCAACAGGTATAATTGATGTAATTTTATTTCTTTACACCCATTTAACCCTATGGAAAAAGCAGTACTGCTTGCTTCCGTTATTGGTCCAGTGTACTTGGTGGCTGGTTTATCCATGCTCCTATACAGGACATCATGGCAAAAAGTCTACTCCCAGTGGAGAGACAACCACTACACACTCATCTTCCCGATGGTGGCGTACATGATTCTCGGACTTATAATGATCGGCATGTACAACGTTTGGGAATGGAATGTATGGATCCTCGTCACGCTCAGTGGTTGGGCTCTTTTTGTAAAAGGGGTACTCTTCTTTTTTGCACCAGGTAACGTAGTCCGCCAGGTTCTCGGCGTAGGTCAAAACACCGGCCTGCTCTATCTCAGCGGTGTAATCGCCACAGTTATTGGTGCAGTTCTCAGCTACTACGTTTACATAGCCTAGTGCACGAACGATAATTTGATTTCAATAAAAAAACCCTCGACACCGCGTCGGGGTTTTTTATTAACACAGTCTATTCCTACGTCACTACGCCATTACGAGCTTGCGTCCATTCAGCCTGTAGTGCCTCATGCGAAACTCCGCGCGGCGAAACAGCACTGACTTAAAAATAGAAATACGTTTTGTAGACTGCAATGGTCCTGCAACGATACGATGTGCCAGTTGTGCAAGTTTCTTTGATGACATAGGAAGTTAAATTAAATACTAAATAAATACATAGCTACTAATTCACTCACGCACTCTTGTACCACCTCATTAACCCAACTACCACACCCTGCACAATCAGCTCCTCTTCGGGATATATGTCATTAAAACTTTTATTTTCCGGATGTAAATAAAAAGCTCCACGTGAGTCCTTTGCCAATGTTTTTACTGTGCTCCTATTATCAACGAGCGCCACTACATAGTCACCCACTCTGTGTGCCCTCTTCGAATCAACAATCACGTGATCACCGTCATAAATACCGGCCTCCATCATGGAGTCCCCTCGTACACGTAGTACGAAACAGCTGGCCGGATCTCGGAGCGCACCCTCATCGAGAGACACCCAATCCTCTACGTGCTCACTAGCCTCCGTAGGACCACCGGCCGGAACATTACCAAGCACCGGAATGCGAATAGCAGGAGACTCCAGCCGCTCACGCACGGAAGGAAGTAGCGCGATGGACCGCGGCGTGTCACCTTTTTTTATAAAACCTTTCTTCGCCAAAGCCTTCACCCAATACACAATGCAGTTATCAGACTTATGCTTCATGTGCTCGCGCATCTCACGTACAGTCGGAGATGAGCCGTGCTTCATCTGATGCTTCTCGATAAAACCAAGTAAGACTTCTTCTTTTCTGGTAAGTGACATGGTAAAAAAATTAAAAACTAGAATATGTGTACGCGCTCATACTATCTATGAGCACCCACTCATGTCAAAAACATCTGATTGACAAATATAAATAAAAATCTATACTACTCCTGATGGATGACTTGGAAATTAGGGAAAATATGGGCAAGCACGACCCTGTTAGAGCCTTTGAAGACGTGAAGAATGCTACGCCTGCAAATAGGGCTAGTATGTTTACCAGACTCTACAATGCCTGCTGGGAATACACAGTGAGTATGTCTGCACAGGCACTGTACATAGACGAGAATGACGAAGATGCACGCGATTTGGCCCAGGACGCACTCTGGTCAGCTTATACAGAAATAGGTGACTATCCTGACTTCGCCACATTTATGGTGATGCTTTACGAACACATAGTGGAGCACTCGGCGAAATATAAAAGAGCAGATGACGAAGTGGTTCTAGCAAATCTGCATGAAATTCGAAACTGCCACGTATCATCGCCACACAGTGAGGGCGACGAGACAACGTTGCGTGAAGCCGTTGGAAAACTACCACCGCAAACATTTTACGTACCACCGGTGGAGGAATACGCGGCATCGCCACACGCACGATATCGGCACAATACGCACTGCCGCGCACTGGCGACAGCAATGCTGACAACCGACCTGCCGATACGGGCGTAAATAAGTTAGCGTGCAACCGCGCATAGGTAACGGTGGTGGTGTTTTTGAGTCGCGAAAAACTGTCTGAGCACGCGCGTTTCTGCCTTCAAGGACATTTAGGCGGAGCACCGCGAGGCGAGTTTTTTGAGCGGCGAAAAAATTCCCCACCTTGACCGTTTATGCGGGGTTGCCACACTAACCAGCGTTTCTGCCTGTGATATACTGCCAGTATGTCCACCGCAACGATCATCGACCGTTACACCCGGATATTAAATGCACTCGACGCAAAGACCGCTGAACTCCAAAAAAAACTTCCGGAAATTCCGTGCAAGAACAAATGTTTTAACTGCTGTGAACAGCTTTTTCCGATTACATTTCTCGAGGCGTACCACATTAGTCGGTTGGTACAGCAGATGAACCACACCGAGAGGGTGGCAAGAACAGAATATGCCACGACTACCAACGAACGCAT
>JBBTWW010000139.1:0-1296 GCA_038062595.1 Patescibacteria group bacterium
CCGCGGCGAGACGCTGATAGAGGTGGTGGTGGCGCTGACGATAATGATGATCGTTTTGACGCCATCGATGATTGTAAATGTGCAGGGTCTGCGCGGTATACAGGCGGCGCGCGACTACGCCATTGCCGGAAATCTGGCGGCGGACGGTGTGGAGGCGGTCCGCTATTTGATAGAAAAAAATAAGATATACCATATGTTTGAGGAGGATCGGGACGAGTGTTGGAATCTAAAAGAAGACGGTTCTGATTGTACGGAGACGAATCACAAAATTGCAGCCGGAACATACAAAGTGGAGCTGAACGACCCGTTAGACCCGGGCGCCATACATATTATTGGCCCTGTGGCTGCTACATTAAATCTTGCCGATGGAGCCGATGCGGATTTTTTGTTGAAAATCGACCCGATTACAAAATTTTATACACACGCCTGCAATTCAGGCTCGTGCCCTGTCAGTCCATACTACCGTTCTGTTACAATTGCGTATGAGGACGATCCAATAAATATAATTATGCGGGTAACCTCAAAAGTCGAGTGGTTTTCATCTCGCGGTACATCTCACATAACCAATGAAGATTATTTTTACAAAAATTAGATTATCTTTTAGGAAATTATTTTTTAACGACGATGGTGTATCGATTATCGTCGCGATGTTTTTTGTCTTTGCGCTGATGATCATCACGATAGATGTGATGGGAAAGACTCAGCGCGTCTATCGAAATATCCGCGCACGCTCGGTGCAAAACCTGCTGGACTATACTTCACAACCTGCTGGACTATACTTCACAACCTGCTGGACTATACTTCACATGCGGCGGCCGTGAGTGTTGCGGCACGCATAGAGGAACACAAAGCCGGGTATACCACCGATTACGCTCGCGATGTACGCATAGAAAATTTCTATAAGTCTGGCGGCAAGGACTGCTCTGAGTCATTAAATGCGACGACCGGCTCAAATGTACTGACATGTAACGACGGAGCAGTGTCCTTTACGCCGCAGAATTATGATATCGTGGCGCGTAAGAGGATCGTCTCGCGGCCTGAGGTGAAGCTGCGCTTTGACGCCACCGGATACACCGGCGAGTACTACACTATCCCGATGGTATATCTTTCGCATGATGATAAACCCATAGCGACCGGCTCTGCGGCGAAGCGGTGTACGGATGATCCAAGCGATCCGAACGACGGTGTCATGAATATCGACGACCCATGCAACTGGAACAAAGTTTCTCCAGGCGACATAGTGGCGATCCCGCTGTATTACGAGGACGAAAATGGCAATGTAGTAAATCCGGCTGA
>JBBTWW010000140.1:0-3903 GCA_038062595.1 Patescibacteria group bacterium
TAGTATCAATTTTGGATCTGTGTTTTTTTCCTGCTTGCGAATAATAACTTTTATCCTGTTGCCGCGTATATAGCCAATAATGCCGAATGATAAGTAATTGTTCCCGCCTCTATCTTTTTCTCGCGATACTTCCTGGTATGTTGTAGTTTTTTTAATTAATTTTATAGCCATCGGAAAACACAATGCTCGTTCGATTTTTTCTATTCTGGACGAACGTTTTACAGGATGTTTAAAAAGATGATTCCAGCATTGCTTTGTAACTATAACAATCTGTGAATTGCCTCCATCTTCCAGAAAAGCCCCGCAAGGAATGCCAGATATCCTAAGTGTGTCATATTCCTTTTTCATGTGTCCAAGAATACTGTCAAAACTTGCTAATTTTGATTCTGCTTCTTTTCGTAGATTTCTAGCCTGTATGTAGTTACGCTGGAAGGCCATGTGCCAATTATATCACGGTTATGCGGGTTTTATATGGCTACACATAGACACTACACTTCCGTCGCGCCAATTAATGGTGATACTGACACTGCGTCCATCACCGGAATTAAGTTGATTGTCGATGGCACAGATGTTCCTGTCCAGAATTTTTCTCCAATTCCACTTACATTCAATCCGGGAATTAATATTCTCAAAATAGAATCGCAGGCTCTCGATGGAGGTTATCAGGAGCAGATGTTTTACGCTCTCCACAACAGCTCCAGTCCAGCCCGCGCCACCGTGATCCGCCCTCTTTCCGGCGGTGCGCGGAGTTTTCCAAACAATGAAAATGTAAATCTGCATTGGAGCGCGACGATACAAGGTTCAAGTCCATATCAATTCTTCATCGATCCTGAGGGCAATGGAATTTTTAGTGACGATGGTGAGACGCAGGTGGATACGCAATCATTTGTCGATCAATCATACGATGCATTTGGTGCACCGTCCGGAAGTGGTAGATATATCACTCCATCTCTTGAGCCACAGCAATATGTGTTTGCATATCTTCCTCCGGATAGTCAGGCGGTATCATTTGGTAGCGCCGGAGCATCTGTCGGATTGAAAGTTTCGTACGTGGCTGATGGATTGAATATTTCATACAAAAAAGAACTGGCGACGGGCAAGGTATTTGACCAATTTGCGCAGATACGCGGACAGGGTACTACATCCAGCGGAGTGAGTGTAAAGAGTGACGGTGACAAAAACTATGTCTCCCCTGCCGGTGGCGGAGTGAGTCGCATGGCCGGTGGTACTGACAGGAATTATACAAAAGCCATGAAGTATGTCCGTTCCTTTGCGGCGGTGCAGAGAGGTCGTGCAGTATATGGTACTCATACATCAGTCAGTGACACAGTCACTATCACCGAGAGTGATTTCAATCACAACGATCCAAAAGGCCGCCTCTTCTTTTATAACCGTAGCAATATTGGTAACAGTTTTCCTGACGGCACGTCCGGCAACGACAAACCATTCAAAGTTATAATTACAGGGCCTGCCGACAACCAGATCGACGCGACGAACATCGATAACTCCACTGTCATGTGCGTAGGCTGTGATGTGTATGTTGACCAGAATGTCCTTGGCCCGATTGGTATAGTTGCTCTCCGTGACTATCGTGTCGGTGGCACCACTGGCAAGAGATTCGGTGGTAATATCTATATATGTTCATCCGTTACAGAAACAAATCTGAATATAATTGCCGATGGAAGTCTGTATGCGTATGGCACGAGTGACACACCTCTTGATCCGGCCGGCTGTGTGAAGGACAGCGGTGAAGGTGCGCCTGATGCACTCGGCATTCCTTCCTATGCCAATGATGGCGCTGAGAAGGATGTTCAATGGAACCAGTATCTGAACTACGGAATGATGTGGGTGAACAACACGATTGGCGGCTACACACAAAAACCACCTGTTACAGCTGATGGTGAAAAAGCCTCTGCCAGTCTCACCGATCCCACCCGTCTAAAATCCCGCAAACAGGACCTCAATTACTTCCGATGGGGGAGGGTGATGAGAAATGATAATCATGATGACGATCCGACACTTCCAGAGTGGTGTTGGGATTTCTATATAGCACCGCTATTTATACCAGAGACAAATCGTTTTTCTTTTTCTCTTGGCACCGCTTGTATAGATCCGGATGAATCATATAACGCCCCCGGCACAACCGGTATAGCCAACTTTTTATCTGCAGATCAGAGTATTGTGAAGGAGATATTGCCTCTGTTCAAGGACATATTTTAAGGTTTGGGTGATCATATTCATTTGACTTTTCAGCGATCTGGACATATTGTTGTCTTCTCCTTTAAGATACATATATGAAAAGGGTTCCGGACAGTATCAATACAGGTTCGGACATGACACGAGGTGATGATAAAAAACTTATGTCTCCACGTGTATTTGGTGTATCCGCCGCCGCTTCTGCGGCGGCACTTTCCGTCATCGGTGCCTCTGGAGATGCGAGAGCGACTTCATTCGAAGATGCGATGGCGAATTTGAGGCCGCTTCCGGCCAGCATAAATGATCCGAATTCATATAACAGCAGTCCGAATGTCAGTCCTCCAACTGTTGATGGTGCTGATTTTTTTCTGACATGGACATCACATGCCATCGCAACAACTGTTGATGAGATACGCGGCGTTAATATGCAAGTACAACCCACCGGTGAACTTGAATCGGTCGGTGAGGTTGAAATTATACGCTCCGATGATCCGTCAAGAATTTGGTGGGGACAGTTTTGTACGCCGGAACTTGGTAATGAATTTGTTGAAACGGGGGGGGGATATCGATAGAAATGGAGAGAGGTTTTTAACACGCGGGGTTGGAGGTACTTTTATTTCGCCACTTCCAGAACAAAAAATCACTTTCAGGGCAAATTTCAGAGACTCAAATGGAGAGGATATTTTTGATATAGATGAAGACATTGATGACAGCAAGTTACCGATTGGTGCTAATTTTGTTACCTTGATGGAGAGTGGAGATATTCATAGGCGTGCCGATGTTAATACAACAGAAAGCGTTGGACCTGGATTGCGGCGTGCCGATATAAACCTAGCCGTCGATCCTGTTAATCCTGTGCATTGTTTTGCGAGCAGACGTGTATCGGATTCGGATGGTTTGGTTGAAGCGTATGTTGATGTCTATGACTGGAATGCCGAGACGGAACAGTGTGAGAACCAAAGGCGTGCGCCATTTAGCCCACAAGGTCTTGGCGCAGACGGACCTTTGGGAGGCACCGTGTTTTCATTTGAAAATCATCAATTAGTCGGCTCCGGTGAATGCGTAGTGTTTGTTGTTGGTCCCGGCGTTAATCTCCACTTTGCCTGCCACGTGAATCCCCCCGACTCTGACCTTGATGGGGTGGCGGACTATTTGGATAACTGTGACCGGAATGAAAACCCCGATCAGCGAGATACTGACGGAGACGGAGTTGGTAATGTCTGTGACCCGTGTCCGGAGGATCATAACGATACAGCTGATGTAGACGAGGATAGAGTTTGCAGGAGTGCGGACAACTGCGCAGATGCATACAATCCCGATCAGAGAAATGTTGATGGAGATGCCACCGGAGACCTTTGCGACCCATGCGCCAACGACAGGGAGAATGACAAAGAAACAGACGGGCTATGCGCCGATCGTGATAACTGCCCAAACCACTTTAACCCACTGCAGACAGACAGAGACACGGATGGAACCGGAGATGTATGCGACCCATGCCCGGAAGGGAATGAAGATCTGTGGGACTGCGGACCATGGGAAGAGTGTGCCATGAATGGTACGCGTACCAGAGAGTGTGAGCAGACGTTTGACTGCACCACCGACAATACACCTTCCCCTGCCACATCGGAGTCCTGCGTTCCTTCATGTACGAGTGACATGATGGAGTGTGAGCCATGGACTGAGTGCGGTGGTACCCAACCAACCGGC
>JBBTWW010000141.1:0-9963 GCA_038062595.1 Patescibacteria group bacterium
CGTAGGCGATACTCGTCTAATTCTGATTTCGCTAACGGGTAACGCTCAAAAACGCCTGAAGAATCCATCTTTCCAACGTCGTGCACCACTCCTATTGCGCCAAGCACCTGCGTCAAAGGCTCCGGGAAATCTAAAGCGCGCCCGGTACGAATACACGCATCCTTAACCCTGAGAAGATATTCATACAAAACTCCATTGGCAAATCTTCTCGTTTCTTCAACGATTCTGTCTATATCCTCCAGTACGGCCTCCAGATGGCTACGTTCTGGATCGGTTTCCGGTGCAGTGTTAGAAAAAGCAACACGTGGCGCCTCATATACTACGGAACTCTCAAAAGATTTTCTCATTAAGAATAGGCTATAATTGCCCTATAGCTTAATGTTTTTATTAGTTTTGTAAAGAGGATAGTTTATGCGTCTGGTCTTCCATTATCAGATCGTCGATTATCTGGCCTATCTCCCCGCTTAGTATACCCGGCAGGTTGCTCCAGCTCTTCTTCACACGATGGTCTGTTACACGATCCTGCGGGAAGTTGTATGTTCGGATTTTTTCGGAACGATCGCCGGTGCCGATCTGCGATAATCTCTGCTCTCTATTTTCCTTTTGACGTCTCTCTTCTTCCGCCATGTAGAGCCTGGAACGCAGTACACCCATGGCCTTATCACGATTTTTCATTTGTGATTTCTCGTCCTGGCAGGTGACGACAAGGCCGCTGGGCAAGTGCGTAATACGGACTGCGGACTCTGTTTTATTTACGCTCTGGCCGCCGTGGCCGCCGGCACGAAATACATCAATGCGCAGATCTTCCTGCTTGATCTCAATGTCTATATCTTCAACCTCCGGAAGCACCGCTACCGAGGCGGCCGAGGTATGAACGCGCCCTTTTGCCTCCGTAACCGGTATGCGCTGTACACGATGCACTCCACTCTCGTACTTCATGCGCCCATAAGCACCATTTCCACGCATGACAAATATGACTTCTTTTATACCGCCGGCATCTGCGTCGCTCTGGCTGATGAGCTCCATCTTCCATTTCTGATCCTCAGCATACCGCATGTACATACGTGCCAACTCGCCGCCAAACAAAGCGGCCTCCTCACCGCCAGTACCTGCACGTATCTCAACTATGCAGTTCTTGGAGTCGTTAGGATCTTTTGGCAGGAGCTCAACCTTTAGACCTTCCTCAACTTCGTCGCGTTTTTTCTTTGCCATCTCCAGCTCCTCTTGTGCGAGACCGCGCATATCTGAATCTTTTTCAGTATCCAGAATCTCCTCCGACTCGCGTATCGTTGTATTAGCTTTTTTAAGCTCGCGAAAAAGCCTCACCGTCTCCTCCATCTGACTGCGACGGCGTGATAGCGTACGAAATTTCGTATTATCCGAAATTACAGCCGGATCACTGAGCCGTGCTCCTAGCTCAACGAATTCCTTTTCTATTTTTTCAAGCTTCTCATGCATATTCAAAATCTACAATAAAAATACGATCAAGCAAAGCCATGTCCTGGCGAAAAGAGATTTTTGCATTTGAGCCAAAGTACTCATTCAAAATACTCTCCAGAACTTCGCGCTGCAGGAAGCCAAATTCTCCAAGGAGCATACGCGGCAAATTGGTGAGTTTTTTTACCTGCTCAAACAACTTACGATATAGCTCAAGGCCATCCTTACCTCCAAAAAGCGCTACCTGAGGCTCAAATTTGGCCACCTCTTTTTCCACAAAATTAAAATGCTCAGTACCGATATACGGCAGGTTTGCCACGATGATATCAAACGTGCGAGATGAAACCGCAGATAAAAGGTCGCTCTGCAGTATCTCCACGCGGCCCCCAACCTCATTTTTATTTGCATTTGCGGAGGCCACACAGAGTGCGTCACTTGAAATATCCGTGGCGGTAACATGCAGAAGTGGTACGCGTTTTGCCAGCGTAACTGCTATGGCACCACTACCGGTGCCTACATCGAGTAGTGTGCGCACTGGCGTCGATGTCTCCGCCTTCATATCTATATACTCAAGAGCCGTCTCTACTACGAGCTCCGTCTCGGGCCGCGGGATCAGACAGCGGGAGTCCACCTCAAACTCCAATCCAAAGAATTCTTTTTTACGCAGGATATATGCGACAGGCTCACCCGCGGCCCGCCTCTCCACGCAATTTAAAAAATCACGCTCCAGCTCATCTGACACCTCATGCTCGGGATGTGCGATCAAGAAAGACCTATCAGCTTTCAACAAAGTAGCTAGCAAAATCTCGGCTTCGCTCTGGTGTGGCAAAACGCCGCGCGCGTGACGCAAGGCTTCGCTCAAAGTGATCATGCGAAATGTTTATAGGAATCTCTCTTTCTCCCTCTTTGCACGGAACTCCTCGCGCTTCAGGGCGCGGATGCGCAATTTGAGTTTCTTCAAAGGCTTTGTAAAGTAACGCTTGTCTTTGGTTTCGTTAATTATACGACTGCCCTTCACAAGCTTCTGAAAACGGGCGACCATTTTGTCATTGGATTCGCCTTGTTTCTTGGTAACGTGGATCGATATGCGTGGACGATGTTTTGACATGAAGATAAAAATTAAATATCGAGGTTTTTTACATACTTGGCGTGAGACTGTATGAACTTCTTGCGTGGGCCCACCTCACTGCCCATTAGCGTATCGAAGATCATATCTGCCTGCTCTGCATCGTCTATGGACACACGTAGCATGGTACGGCTAGATGGATCCATAGTGGTCTCCCACAGCTGTTCCGGATTCATCTCACCCAAACCTTTATAGCGTTGTATGTTCCTGGGGTCAATCTCTTCTTCGCTGCGTATCCTATCTTTTTCACCATCGCTCATAACATACCAGACTTTTGTACCCTTATTAAGCTTATATAAAGGTGGCTGAGCTATATATATATGTCCCTTCTCCACCATTTCGCGAAAATACCTGTAAAACAAGGTAAGAAGAAGTGTACGAATGTGTGCTCCATCCACATCCGCATCTGTCATGATAACGATCTTATCGTACCGTAAACGACCGATGTCAAAAGTCTCTCCAATACCAACACCCATGGCTATTACCAAAGATTTAATTTCATTATTTGCAATAATCTTATCAAGACGCGACTGCTCTACGTTCAAAATCTTGCCGCGAAGCGGAAGTACGGCCTGGAACTCGCGATTCCTACCTTGTTTGGCACTGCCACCGGCAGAGTCACCCTCCACTATATATAGCTCGGAGTTATGCGGATCGCGCGATGAGCAGTCTGCAAGCTTACCAGGCAGAGTCATGCCGTCGAGCGCGCCTTTACGTATTACTGAGTCACGTGCCGCACGTGCCGCCATACGTGCTCTGGAGGCAAGTAAACACTTGCCGATAATCGCCTGCGCATCACGTGGATTTTCCTCAAAATACTGCGCCAAGAAGTCTCCGAAAACAGTCTCCACCGCAGTACGGATCTCGGCGTTACCGAGCTTGCTCTTCGTCTGGCCCTCGAACTGCGGCTCGCGCACTTTTACGGACACTACCGCGGCCAGACCCTCACGAACATCGTCGGCGATGAGATTTTCTTCTTTTTCTTTTAATATGCTGTTCTTGCGTGCATAGTTATTGATACTGCGTGTCAGCGCGGCACGAAAACCCGTAAGATGCATACCACCCTCGGTGGTGTGAATGTTATTTGCAAACGTGAATATATTTTCCTGGAAAGCCTGCGTGTACTGAAAAGCAATCTCAATAGTGCCCTCAGGAGCATCTTTCTCCATGGAGATGACACTTGATATGTCCTCACGATTCTTATTCAAATGGCGTACATATGAAGATATGCCGCCCTCGAAGTAAAACTTGTTACGCTCACCGGTACGTTCATCAACTACAGAGATTGTGACACCCTTTGTAAGATACGCCTGCTGACGCACTCTATTGAGTATAGGCTGAAGATCAAAACATATATTTTTACCAAAAATCTCGGGATCGGCAGTAAATGTGATTTTGGTACCGGTCTCTTTGGTCGGGCCCACTACATGTATTTTCTTCGAAACATCACCCCTCTTATACTCCTCCATATGATGCTTACCATCGCGGTAAATCTCAGCGCGTGTCATGAGCGAAAGTGCATTCACCACGGAGATACCGACTCCATGCAGACCGCCTGATACCTTATATCCATCACCGCCGAACTTACCACCGGCATGCAGTATTGTCATAACCGTAGTAAGCGCCGACATACCTGTTTTCTTGTGCTGCTCTACTGGAATACCGCGACCATCATCCTTCACGGAACATGTATCGTCGCTCTCTACGATGACCTCAATATTCCTGCAAAAACCGGCCATCGCCTCATCGATCGAGTTATCGAGAACCTCCCAGACGAGGTGGTGTAGGCCTGCCTTATCGGTGGTACCGATGTACATGCCGGGACGTCTGCGTACTGCAGAGAGTCCCTCAAGTACTTGTATACTTTCAGCGCTGTAAGATGACGTTTTTTTGTCCTGAGCCATAGTAAAGAAAAGTAACCTACGGGACTATACCATATGGGATACCACTTTTCAAAGGAGAAAATTTGCAAAACAAAGCCTGGTCGGGAAACCGAGTCCAATGAAAAGCGATAGCGCGGAAATTTGTCTACAAGAAGCGGTATCTCGAAGTTGTTTTACAGAGTTTTTTTGCGTAAGATTCCATACGCAGGAAGAATTCCTAGTTATGAAAAATCATCGCAAACAACTTGAAGAAAAACTCTGGGCGGCAGCTGAACAGCTTCGCGCCAATGGAAGCCTTAAACTCAATGAAATAACGGAGCCAATTCTTGGTCTTATTTTCCTCAAGTTTGCCGATGTTCGCTTCAAAAGGGCACAAGCAGATTTGGAGACAAGCCGGAAAAAATCACCTACAGGTAGTCGTATATCTCCTACAAGTCCGGATCATTTCAAGGCAATGGGGGTCCTCTATATTCCCGAACATGCTCGATACTCCTATTTGATGAGCCTTTCTGAAAGCGAAAATATCGGAAAAGCCATTAATGAAGCGATGAAAGCGATTGAGGCCGAAAATCGAGACCTTGCGGGCGTGTTGCCACAGGATTACACCGAACTCTCAAAAAAGGCCGATGAAAACAGCAGAATCCTCATTACTCTCCTAAAAAACTTCAACCAGATTCCAGATGATATCGAGGGCGATGCCTTTGGAGAAATTTATGAATATTTCCTCGGAAACTTTGCACGAGCAGAAGGTTCCAAAGGTGGAGAGTTTTTCACGCCGCAATCGATCGTAAAGCTTCTTGTAGAGGTTATTGAGCCTTACCATGGCCGTATTTTCGATCCAGCCTGCGGAAGCGGAGGCATGTTCGTTCAGTCAGCACGCTTTGTCGGTGAACATCTAAAGAATTCAAAGCAGGTTATGGAAGAAGTGGCAATTTATGGCCAAGAGAAGGGCGAAGCCAATATGCGGGTTGCCAAGATGAATCTTGCGATTCACGGTCTTTCCGGAAAAATTGCGCTGGTAAACAGTTTTTATGAAGATCCGTTTGAGAGTGTCGGCAAGTTCGATTTCGTACTGGCAAATCCGCCGTTTAACGTAAAAGGAAAAGACAAAAACGGGCAAATGACGATTGATCCTGCGCGTTTGCATGGTGATCCACGCTACTACCTTGGACTGCCGCTTACCGGCAAAAATGAGATCAGCAACGCGAATTACCTCTGGATGCAGATGTTCGCAAGCGCACTTTCAAAGCAAGGGCGAGCGGCGTTTGTTATGGCCAATTCTGCCAGCGATGCAGGAAATGCAGAAAAAGAAATCCGCAAAAAAATGATTGAGGCTGGCACAGTGGACATCATCGTCTCCGTGGGCACAAACATGTTTTTGAATGCCACGCTTTCATGTACGCTCTGGTTTTTTGATAAGCGCAAACATGGCACTGACAGGCAGAATAAAATTCTTTTTATCAACGCGCAGGATATTTACACCGAAATTGACCGTGCACACAGCACATGGACGGATGCGCAGATACACGAGATTGCAGCCATTGTGCGGCGTTATCGAGGTGAAGATGGTTATGAAAAGTACGAGAACATCAAAGGCCGCTGCAAAGTCATAACGCTGGATGATGTGCGCACAAACGATTATTCGCTCAATCCTGGTCGTTACGTGGAGATTATCGAAAAAGAGCTGAGTAGTGTCGATTTTGATGCACGTATGAAAGAGCTTATGGGCGAATTTACCTCCCTTACAAAAGACGCCCACGGGCTTGAACAAAAGATCATGGAGGATTGGAAAAGTATTCTCTAACCACTATTTTATGAAAGACGAATCAAAGATCATTCTCTACCAGACCGAAGACGGAAAAACGAAAGTCCAAGTGCAAATGGATGGCGATACTGTTTGGCTCACTCAAGACCAGATTGCTGAACTTTTTGAAAAAGGGCGATCAACAGTCACTGAGCACATACTGAACATCTTTAAAGAGGGAGAGCTAGAGGAAAAATCAGTATGTCGGGATTTCCGACGAACTGGGGCAGACGGCAAAGAATACAGCGTAAAACACTACAATTTAGATGTGATTATCTCCGTTGGTTATCGCGTAAAATCCGTGCGCGGCACCCAGTTCCGCATTTGGGCAACTCAGCGACTTAAGGAGTACATCGTAAAAGGTTTTGCAATCGACGATGAGAGGCTCAAGCAAGGTGGCGGACGAGCACGTTATTTTGAGGAACTCTTGCAACGTATTCGTGATATCCGCAGCAGTGAGCGGAATTTTTACCAAAAGGTCACGGATATTTACGCAACCAGCATCGACTACAAAAAAGACAATGAACTCACCCAGCAGTTTTTTGCCACCGTACAAAATAAGATGCATTACGCCGTACATGGGCATACAGCCGCTGAACTTATCTCAAAACGCGCGGATGCCAAGAAGCCGCTCATGGGCTTAACAAGCTTTAAGGGAAACTACGTCACAGCTGCAGACACTCACGTTGCTAAAAACTACCTCACGGAACCAGAGATCGAGCAGCTCAATTTGATTGTCTCGCTCTATCTTGATTTTGCCGAATTGCAGACCACAAACGGTCGTCCTATGAAAATGGCAGAATGGGTTAAAAAGCTGGATGATTTTTTGAAACTGAGCGAGAAAAAGCTCCTCAATAACCCTGGGAAGGTCAGCGCTAAAGCGGCTGAAACAAAAGCGTCTACAGAGTATGAGAAGTACCGCAAGGAACAGGAAAAGACCAATCTTTCGGATTTCGATCGGGAGGTGAAAAAACTGCAGAAAGAAGGAAAAAAGGATAAGAAAAAATAATTTTTAACATTGAATATGGGTACTGCAATTAAACGAAATAATTGGAAACGGGAAGATATTAAAGAAGTATGCTTCTCCATTGTGGATTGCATTAATAAAACAGCGCACACTGTTGACGTTAAAACACCATATAAAATGCTCAGGACAACGAATATAAAAAACGGTTGGATTGATTTAGAGACTGTCCGATGTGTCACTGAAGATACTTATAACAAGTGGACTCGAAGACAAGTACCGAAAAAAGGCGATGTGATTTTGACGAGAGAAGCACCTCTTGGTGAAGTTGGTTTACTGCGATCTGAAGATAAAGTATTTCTTGGTCAAAGATTAGTAGCTTACAGAGCTAACCCAGAAAAATTAGATAATAAATTTCTTTTATACTCTTTTTTATCACACGATCTTATAAGCCAAATTAAGTCATTGGGCTCTGGGGCAATAGTTGAACACATGAGGGTTCCTGATGCTGAGAAACTTACAATATTGATGCCGGATATTGATGCGCAAAAAGCGATTTCTTCAATAATAGGCGCTTATGATGACCTCCTCGAAAATAACAAAAAACGTATTAATGCGCTCGAAGAAATGGCCCAGCTCCTTTACACAGAGTGGTTTGTGAAATTGGAATTTCCTGGCCACGAGAAAGCAAAAATTGTGGATAGTAGAACTGAGTACGGCATGATTCCGGAAGGGTGGGAGGTAAAGAGACTGGATGAAGTTATTCGAATTGTTCGAGGGCGATCTTATTCAAGTGAACAGATAAGCGACACGAATGGCGATTATTACATTGTCAACTTAAAAAGTTTTAATCGCGGTGGGGGCTTTCGTCTGAATGGAGCCAAATATTATTCAGGTCAGGTGAGTGATAATCAACTCTTAAAGCAGGGAGATATCGTGGTCGCTGTAACAGACATGACAAATGATCGTGCTGTTATTGCTCGTCCTGCTCGCATTCCGAATATATCGACTCACAAAACAACTCTTTCTGCAGATGTGGTAAAAATCGTAGCCGATGGCATACCATCATCTTTTATTTATTATTGCCTACTTGATCACCGCTTTACCGAAGCAACAAAGCATAAGGCAAACGGGGCGAATGTTCTCCATTTAAAACCGTCTGCAATCGGCGAATACAGAGCGCTTATTCCGCCAATTCATCTCTTGAAACAATTTGATGCCTTGTGTAACCCTTCCTTTGGTTTAATCGACAAAATAATAGCGCAAAATGCAGATGTTGAAAAAATGCGCGACCTTCTTATTCCCCAATTGGTCACTGGGAAACGAATTTTAAAATAAGTTTTATGAAATATTTCAGCAAAAGAAATGAATACATAACTGAATATTCTGGACACGAAGAGATTTCTCAATTTCTTCGTGATAGAATACTTTCTATTGTAGAAAAATACGTTGATACGAATGCTGCTATTTATAGCGGCGATGCTCCTTGGCATATTGATCCTGAAAATTTTGAACATACAGTACAACAAGAACTTCCCGGAAAAGATCCATTTGCTACAATTAAAGAGGGAAAATTTCACGAAGTATTTACCGTTGTTGAAATATTTCTTGATTTAAGTCGTGGTATTTACCACACAAGAAGAGATGAAGCGCCACGAGAAATGCTACAAGCTTTTTCATTATCCGGCTCCGTATACAGCATAAACGAGGCTTATAGAATTTACTTAAAAATCGATAAGGATTCAGCGGAAAAAATTGATTCAATGCAAGTAGTTTTTGCTCCATATCCAGAGTTTTCGCAAAGATTTTTTCAAGCTGTCGGAAATTTGCTTGGACGTAAAGCGAAGTCTGAGGATGTTGTAAAGGATATATTTGTAGCGGCAGAAGGATATTTGAAGAAAATTACTGGGACTTCACGCTTTGGCGATGCTGTTAAAAACCTATTTAAAAATAATCTTATCAATAAAGAGCAGAAAAAAGTTCTAGAGGCAATTCACGAATTCCGCTCTGATGCCGATGGTGCAGGTCATGCAGGCAATTCTATAACACCTACGGAAGAAACTGCCTTATGGTTTTTAGATACTTTGGTTGCACAATTAAGGATGATTTCTAAAATAATTGTAAGGAAATAAATAATATGAACCTCTTCACCGAAGATCAACTCGTTGAGCAAACATTGATACAGGATTGTCGAGAAAGCTCACCTTGCCCCTAAATTTCCCTTTTTGTTAGGATAAACCATGATATAATGAAGATCTTCCGGCATATCCTCATCCCAAAGCCATGAACCACAATATGATTGATATCGAAGATTTATTGCTTTTTATATTAGGCAATTCCAGCCCTAATATGGGTATTAAGAAGCTCAATAAGTTGGCATTTTTTATTGAATTTACTTATATTTTCGAGAACGATAAAAAGTTAACGAATGCTGAATATGCTGCTATTTCTATGGGACCAGTGATCAATGATTATAAGATTTTAATAAAAAATCTGGTAAAAAGTGGGAAAATCACTAAAAATGAAAAAGCTGATAATGGTTTAGAGGATTATTTGCCTTTGGTGAGAGCTAAGGAACTAAGTCCCGAATTAACCGGGTTTTTGCTAACCGTATTAAATCGATATAAAGATTTGAGCCCAAAACAGCTTGAGGATTTGAGCCATGGACTGGATTCTTATAATATCACCGTTCATGAAAATGGTGGAGAAATGGGGGAAATTATTGATAAAAATTTAGCTTTACTGGATT
>JBBTWW010000142.1:0-7439 GCA_038062595.1 Patescibacteria group bacterium
CGCTGTCGGAATGCGTACCGGTTGATAGAACAGCCGGTATCAGCCTCAGGCCCGCCGACTACAAAGACTCCTGTCTCGTTGATAAAAATTTTTGTCTGACCGTCCATCATCTTGCCGCATACAGGGTTGATTACATTTTTGATAACTTCAGCGCGTATTTTTTTTCTGGAAATTTCCGGATTGTGATGCACGGCAATCACCACGGCATCTATTCGAATAGGCTTGCCATCACGATACTCGACAGTCACCTGCGACTTACCGTCCGGACGCACCCAGTTCAAGATTTTTTTCTTTCGCACCTCGGCCAGTCGCATTGTTAATTTATGCGCAAGAGTTATCGGCAGAGGCATAAGCTCCGGCGTCTCGCGGCATGCAAAGCCAAACATCAGTCCCTGATCGCCCGCGCCCTGTTCTTTTTTCTTTGTCTTCGTAACGCCAATGCCAATGTTTTGACTCTGCTCGTGGATCGACGTGATGACGGCACAGTCTTGAGATTCTATTCCAAAATCCGGATTCGTATATCCGATTTCCTTCAAAACGCGGCGCGCCACACCCGGTATATCTATGTATCCGCGCGTGGTCATCTCACCGGCTACGACTATCAGTCCGGTCGTGGTCAGGCACTCGATGGCCACCCGGGAGGACGGGTCCTGCCGGAGCGCTTCATCGAGTATCGCATCTGATATCTGATCACAGATCTTATCCGGGTGCCCCTCCGTCACTGATTCCGAGGTAAATAACATGCCGCCATTAAAGCATGAAATACAAAAAGTTCAAATGTCATTCACGGTGCATATTTGTATTGACAATGTCACTACAGTGATGGTATACTTGTTACAGTTTTTAACTGTATCATCATGACTACCGTTCAGATTCGCATTGACGAGAAAACCAAGAAATCCGCTAAAAAAGTACTTGATAAAATTGGTGTTGATATGAGTTCCGCCGTTAAGGTATATCTCAGACAGATCGTAATTACAAAAGGCATTCCGTTTAGGCTGGTAACAGAAAATGGATTTACACCCGCAGAAGAAGAAGAGATATTAAAAATCTCAATGGACGCTTCCAAGGGTAAGAATGTTACAAGGGCAATGGAGGCCAAAGAAGCCATAGAGTACCTAAAATCTCTTTAAAATGAGAATAAAGTACTCAAAAAAGTTTCAAAAAAGATTTAAAAAGTTGCCGCAAAGCTTGAAAAACAAGGTTGTTTTGGCAATTGAAAAATTTGAAAAAAATCCGCATGATCTTGCTTTAAAAAATCATCCCTTGAAGGGCAAATTGGAAAGCAGGAGAGCATTCTCCGTAACGGGTGATATTAGGATAATCTTTGAAGAATACGATAATTATATTGTAGTCTTGATGTTGAATCTTGGTACGCACACGCAGGTCTACGACTAAAACACGCCTATATCATAGCCCGTCAACGATGTCCCATCTCCAGTGCTTTTTCGTAGGCCGCGGTCATGGCCTTTTCCAGAATCCATTGCCACTTTTTCTTTTTCAAAATCTTGAAAGCAGCCTCTGTGGTGCCACCTTTTGTCTGTACCATGCCTTTTAAAACTCCAAAATCTTCCTTTTGCAAAGCGGCGTATTTTGATGAACCGATCAGAGTTTGCAGTGCGAGCGTTCGCGCCTCTTTTTTTCCGAATCCGTGTGAAACTGCGGCGCGCTCCAGGCTCTCCAATACGGCAAAAACGTAAGCAGTGGCACTGCTGCTTACTGCAGTAACGGCATTTATCATGTCCTCTTTTTTTACCTGAATCGCAGTGCCAAAAAGTGACAGCAGACGTTGCGTCATCTTTTTTTCCACGGCACTCAATCCATGAGAAATCCAGCCGAGAAGGCCCTCGCCGATTTGTGCCGGTAGATTTGGCATCACCCTCACTATCTTTGTCCGCCGCGGTAAAAACTTTTGAAATTTTTTCATTGGTACACCGGCCGCGATTGAAATTATCGTGTGTTTGTCCGTCACATGCGGCGCGATCTCACGCAAAACATCCGGTACCAAAGGCGGCCGCACCGCTATAAAAATCACGTCTGATTTTTTTACAACAGCCGCATTATCATTTAGTGCAAGTGATGGTGCGCTGGCCGTGACGGCGTAGCCCGCTTTTTTTAGAGCGTTTCCCATCGCACGACCCATGTGTCCGTAGCCGATAAATCCGATTTTCATAAAAAGTTGATGTATTGGCAATTATTCTGTCAGCCAGATGGCCGTGTAAAAGCGGCCTTTGTCTCCTTTTCGTGATGAATGAAAGGTATCACTGTTGCATGCCGTGCACAATCGCGGGTTTGAAATATTCGTCGCGTTAATACCTGCGGACATCAGTTGACTCTCCGCCGCGCGCCAGAGATCGACATTGTTCGCAATTATAAAAGCGTGCATGTGCTCCGGCAGTTCATTTTTTGGATCGGTCATCACAAAACAGCATGGGCCGATTGACGGACTCATGGTTGCGGTAACATTACGCGGTTCGGAACCAAACTCGTGCGCCATAGCCTCGACGGTTTTTGGAATTATACCCGCCGCTACTCCTCGCCAGCCCGCGTGGATATTTCCTATTGCATTCGCAACTGGGTCAAAAAGCATTACGGAAATGCAATCGGCGACACGAATTGTCAGCGCGATATTTTGAAGATTTGTAATAAACGCATCGCCGGCCACTTCATTTTTAAAATTTTGCAACCGGCTGTTTTTTACCCCCTCGATTTCGGTCAATTTTACAGGTTGAAAGTTACCGACGTCGGTAACTTTTGCAATGTTTTTGAATGTGTCAATTGAGCGGCCGGTTTCGCTTCTGGAAAAACCAATCCTATGTATCGTGTCCCCGTGGAGCTGATCGTCAAACTCCACCCTTTGTACTGATGCGGGTATTTCGAGCTGGTTCTTTTTATCTGAAATTTTGTAAAAAACTCTCATGGCGACATACTACCACAGCCTCTCGATAACACATTGACTTTTGCCGATTAAAATGTATAATACAGGTACTTTTATGACAAGCGAGATAAAAACCATGTGGCCGGATGATGGTGAGGGTGGCAGTAAAAGGCCTGAGATGCCAAATATGCCGCGTGTTCCTGATGCAGTTCCGGACCTTATTCCAGTCGACGAAGATCTGCGACGGGATGAGAAGCGCAGGCGTGAGGAGATAGCCAGGATAGTGCCTGTTGAACCTGTTGATGACAAAGGAGGTCGTCGTCCAGTTCGTGATCTTGAGGATCAGGCATGGGATGAGATTAGCGATGTAGGTAAGAGACGTGTAGTTTGCGCCGGAAGTGATCGCGTCGGTTCGACCGGGAATAACGGAGCGGTGATCTATGTGCCAAACGGTAAGTTGCCTGACTTTATCGATACAGACGTAACAGACCTTCCTGCAGATCCTGATGATCCGGTTTACAGGAGAGGAAGTGTTGATAATGGTGCCGGTGCCAGAAGGAGGATCTCTTCAGGTACGATGGATGGAGTTGATAGGGTATTGATCCGACATGGTATTCCGTTGGGCGGTCCAAGAAGGCGATGGCTTGACAGATAGGTAGATGTATGATATAACCCATCTGTTGGATGCTCAGGTTGTTAAGGGTGTCCGGTTATGGTCCCGTTCTACGGGAGTAACCTGATTGCCTGATACGCGAGCGTCCTGTTCTCTGCCAAGTAGGAGTTAGTTCGGAAGGTTCTCAAAAAGTACCCCTGTCGGCAACGGGAGGGGGAAGACTGGAGGAGCGTCATGCAACGAGTCATCGTTCAGTTCGGCGGGATCGTCGGGCTCGAGTACGGCGGGTGCGAGATGTCCCTGCGGGTCGCCGCGTCCGGCGCGTTCGGTTCGCTCACGATCACGGCCCCCGAGGGCGCCGAGATCGTCGAGGAGCGCGTCGATGCGACGTCGGAGTTCCTGCGTGGCGACATGGACGTCGGCGAGGGGGACACGGTCATGTTCTCCGCGACCGGCGAGGTCGTGGTCGTGTCGGGCGGGCGCACCGTCCTCCGGACGGTGCCGCTCACGGCGATCGTCGTGGGGCTGACCCGGATCGTGATCCCGCAGGGGTCGCGGTTCGAGGGTACGCTCACGGCGGTTCCGCCGATCGACATCGACGCGGACGGTCTCGGGGACACCTGCGACACGGACATCTACACGTGCGCGTGCCCGCCCACCGTGGGCGATGAGGCGCAGGCGATCTGCGCGGGGCCCAAGTGCGAGACGCGGGTCTACGCCTAGAGTAGGGCGTTTCGTACCAGAGAAGCGGCCGGTCATGTCCCGTTCATAACGCGACATGAGGGCGGCCAAAACCTTCCACAATTTTCACCCCGAGCAATCGGGGAGAAAGGAGATTCCTACAAAAGCAGAGATGAGCCCCCACCGTTAACACGCTGGGGGTTCTTCTGCAATGTTTATAATCCGGCGATTACGTATGGCAGTTCGAGGGCTACATCGGTGGCGGAGAAGCAGTTGCCTTTTTGGCGTGCGACGTTTTCTCCGGATAGGCCATTTGCAAAAGCGGCGATAGAGCAGGCAGGAAATGGCTTCACACCCTGTGCGATCATAGAGGTGACTATGCCAGCCAGGACGTCTCCCGTCCCACCTACTGTCATACCCGGGTGGCCGGTGACATTGTACGCACCGATTACTTCACCGCTTCCATATTCCAATCCCACAACCATATCCATTTGGCCTTTTAACAAAACGGTTGCCGAGGTTTTTTTTACAAAATCACCTATCACACCCTCGCGCGTCTCGTCGTCGAGCTCGTGAATTGATCTCTCAAGCAGGCGCTCCATCTCGCCATGATGTGGAGTGATAGTTAACGATGGGAGTGCGACCGGCACCGACTCCATTACGGTTGGATTCAGTGCATCTGCATCGAGAATCACCGGCCTGTGAATACGTGCCAGAATTTTTATTATCGTGTTAAAAACTTCTTCGCTAGACCCGATTCCCGGCCCGATTAGCACCGCATCGCACTGTTCGGCCAGATGTACAGCCTCGTCTATCGCACGGGGATTTAAGAAAAAACCGGGATACTTTCGTACAATAAAATCCGGATAAAAACTTCGTGTCACATCAAAGTTGCACTCCGGTACGAGTATGTAAGTTAAATCAGCGCCACTGTAAAGCGAACCAAGTCCCGCAAAAACCGGCGCACCAAAATAATCCTGAGAGCCACCTATGATAAGCACACGGCCGTTGTCGCCCTTGTGCGAGTCCTCATCGCGGCGCGGCAGGAGTTTGTGGATGCCGGAGCGTTTTAGAATAGGAAACATCGTAGCATTGGTTAACTTCCTGCTAGTTTCTGGTCTGGCCGGAGCCCTCTATGACCCACTTGTATGTCGTGAGCCCCTCCAGTGCAAAAGGGCCGCGTGCGTGTAGTTTTTGCGTAGATATTCCAATCTCCGCCCCCAGGCCAAACTCGCCGCCATCAGAAAACTGCGTGGACGCATTGTGATACACGCACGCGGCATCTACCTCACTCAAAAACCTCGCCGCATTTTTTGCATCTTCCGTAACGATCGCCTCGGAGTGTTTCTGGCTGTGTCGAAATATATGTTCTATCGCCTCGTCGAGATGGTTTACGGTTTTTATAGCCAGGATTGAGTCGAGAAATTCCGTGTCGTAATCGGAATGAGATGCAGGTTTCAGTTCGCAGGTTTTTGCAGATATCTTCTGTAGGATTGCGAAAGATTTCTCATCGGCGCGGATCTCCAGTTGTTTGCCGGAGTGGGTTAGTTCGTTGCAGAATTTTTTCAAAAACTTCTCAGCCACAGATTCGTGCAAGAGAAGTACATCCAGCGCGTTGCAAATAGATGTGCGTCTTAATTTCGCATTAATCACAATCGGCACCGCTTTATTCATATCCGCAAACTCGTCCACGTAAATATGCACTACGGACGCGCCCGTCTCTATCACCGGCACGGTTGCATTTTGTGTGACAAAATCAATCAACCCCTGCCCGCCGCGGGGGATGATGACGTCGATGATGCCTTTTTGCTGAAGAAGTTCCTGTGTGTCCTCGCGATCTGTTGAGTCGATCAGCTGAACCGCGGCGGAGTTAAAAGGCTCAAGCGCTTCCTGAATGTACTTCACAAGCGCACGGTTGGAGTGGAGCGCATCTGATCCGCCTTTTAGTATGACTGCGTTGCCGCTTTTTATCGCCAGGCAGGCTGAATCTACGGTTACGTTTGGCCTCGCCTCATATATCATAGCTATTACGCCGAGCGGTACCCGCATACGCTTAATTTGCAATCCATCCCTTCGCTCGTGCTCATCCAGTACTTCGCCGACGTAGTCTTTTAGAGTTGCGACGTTTTCTACGGCGCGGATGATATCATCGAGTCGATCTTCGTTTAGCATCAACCTGTCCAGCATGTTTTGCGCCAGATTATTTTTCTTTCCTGCTTCCAAATCTTCTTTGTTTGCCGTCAAAATTTCTTTTTTATGGCTGGCCAAGTTGCGTGCAATTTTTATCAAAAAACCATTCTTGGCCGCGGTCGAGAGCAGTGCCATTTTTCGTGACGCTTCCTGCGCGGTCAGTGCGAGTGTTTTGACGTTCATGTTTAAGATTATAACAGATTAACGCCGCTTGCAGTAACGCGAATATATTTCTTTATTCCTGCCCGGGCAGGAATAAAGAAAAGTAGTAAAAGTTTGTCAATCGCCCGAGGCAGTGGTGATTTTAATGTTTTCTAAAATTTCTGTCATACCCGGATTGTCCTTAAAAAACTGCCGATATCGGGTTCGTTCATATTCGGTTTTTGTCGCAAGATCTTCCGGCGTCCACCGGAAGTAAGGAGGTAGAAGTGAGAGAAATTTTTCATATTTTTCCCCCGCCTCGTCGTGTAGTCCGATGAAGCTCAATGTGTCGCCGTAGGCCAGATGGGTTGCCGGTAAGTTTGGCAGGAGTGAAACCGCGCGATCGAGAGAGTTAATCCCTGACTCCAACGCCACCGCGTCGTCGTTTGCAAATCCGTATTTTACCAAAAGTTCGCCGCGGAGAAGGTGGTAGTCGCCACTCGACGTCCTTGTTTTTGCTTTACTTAATGCGCGTGCGCTTTTACCGAGCTCATCTGTATCCAGATATGTTCGTGTGAGCGATAGCGCGTATTCGTCATGAAATGGATCGAGACGCGTGGCCTGCTCGAGCGATTTAATTGTTTTTTTCATATTCGATGCAAAGAAAAGCCGGTTGGCAACGAGCGGCCCGATATTCACGAAAAATATATTAAGAAAAATCAACGTTACGGCGGTTATGAAAATCCACGTGCGCGATTTAACTCCTGGAACCGCCGCTTCATGCCGCCAACCCGCCGCTGATTTTTCCGCCGCCGCGCCCCACACTATGGCGGCAAGGAGGAAAAAAATTACGTAATGCACTGTTGTTGAAAAATTAAACTGGTTGTATACGAGTAGACCAAAAATTCCAAGTATCGCGCCGACCGCGGAATGCGT
>JBBTWW010000143.1:0-2605 GCA_038062595.1 Patescibacteria group bacterium
GGGCTGCCGTTTTCGTCAACGACGCTATCGGGTGCGAGGGTGGCGAGGTCAAAAATGGTGGCGGTGATCGGATAATCACCGGGTGGTGTGCCGGGCAGGATCGTTTCGCGGCGCGCCCACTGCGCGTACTGACCCTCGGGCCAGTATTGTGTGCCGGGTGGTTCATTGTGCCAGCGCGGCGGCAGTGCGTTGTCGCTGTACTCAGTATTAAAAAATGTTTCATCGGGAGTTGACCATCCGGACGATGCGGCACTGATATCCGCTGTGGAAAAATTTAAAAATGTCGTACTTCTCGACATGACTACAAGCATCAGTAAGGGTGAGAGTGGCGAGCCAGTAGCGGTAAAACGACATGACGGGTCTGTATTGTCGGCGCTGGATAACGACTCTGCCGGTTTTGCGATTGTAATTCCCGATTCCGATGACGTTGTGCGCCGCACTATTTTTTCCGCGAACGGCGAAAGAGGAGGAGTTGTAAAAAGCTTTGACGCGTTGCTGGCTGAGCGCGCAACAGGCAATGATCCGATCGAAACCGAAGCTGATGGGGCAGACAGTGCGGCAACCGGTGTCGTCAGCGGCGATATTGCCGATATTACAAATGCAATTTTACCAAAAGCACCAATCGGCCCAAGTCTAATCGCGTTCCGGGCCGTACCGGGAGCGTATCATCGCGTATCATTCGTTGATATTTTAAGAGAAAAAGATATTACAGAGGCCGACTTCAAAGACGCCATTGTGCTTGTTGGTGCAACAGCTCCTATACTCCAGGATCTGCGCGTTACGCCTATTTCATCCACGCCGATGTCTGGAGTTGAGATTCATGCGAATGCGATCCAACAGCTACTGGAAGGCAAAATACTGAGTGAACAAAGCGGACTCTCGCAGATATTTGTTACCTTTGTACTCGCACTTGTAGCCGCGGTGACAACAGTATTTTTGCCATTAAGCATTGGCATTATGTCGGTTGTAGCACTTGGTGTGTTGTACTTTTTTGCCGCATTTTTCTTTTTTGGAAAAGGCGTTGTACTGAATCTGGTCTATCCATACGTCGCGCTTATTTTCACTCTCGGTGGTGGCCTCGTCTACCGATACATGACCGAGCTCAGGAAGAAACTTTATTTGAGAAAAGCCTTCGCGCACTATGTAAATGAGAGCGTAGTCGAGCAGATAGTTCAACATCCCGAGTTGCTTCGACTCGGCGGAGAGCGCAGGACGGTCAGTGTTTTATTTACAGACATCGTGTCTTTCACATCACTCGCCGAGGGCATGGAGCCGGAGGCTGTCGTTACATTATTAAATGAGTACCTCGACGTCATGTCTGCGGTGGTTTTTCAAAACAAAGGCACGCTCGACAAGTATGAAGGCGACGCGATTATGGCTTTCTTCGGCGCACCATTAAGCTTCTCCGACCATGCGGAGCTGGCGTGCAGGAGCGCTCTCGCAATGCGTCACGCATTGAGTGCGCTTCACGAAAAGTGGAGCCGTGAGGGCAAGCCGCTCATTGATTTCAAAGTCGGTATCTCCACCGGCGACGTGATCGTAGGCAATCTTGGTTCGAAGGATCGTTTTGATTACACCGTAATTGGTGACACGGTAAATCTCGGCGCGCGTCTGGAGAGCGCAAATCGCCGTTACGGCACAAAAATTTTAATTGATGCCGCAACAAAGGAAAAGGTCGAGGGCATGTTTGTCTTCCGCACTCTTGATATGCTTCGTGTAAAAGGAAAGCAAAAACCGGTGCAGGTGTACGAGCTTATGGGTGAGCAGGGGGCAATTGGCGAGCAGGGATTGGAGATTCTGAAAGACTTCGAAGACGGCCGCGCGCTGTACGCAAAAGGTAATTTCCCGATAGCGATGCAGTATTTCAACTCCGCGCTGGAAAAATATTCAAGCGACGGTCCATCACAGATTTTCCGAGATCGCTGTTCGCAATTCATCAAGCACCCGCCAGAGCCGGGCTGGGACGGCGTGGTCGAGCTGGAAGGTAAATAAATGCCTAGATGCCCGTCGAGATAAATTTCACGCCATTTTCATAGCTACACAAATGGTTGTTTTTCGTCTAATCAATTTTGGTAAATTTTGCAGGTTGAAAGTTACCGACGTCGGTAACTATTACGATATTTTTTAATGAGTCAAGTACGGAGTTTGCAGATTGCGAACAGGTTGTGATACACTGTCTCAAGCTATTTCATAACCCAAATCATCACATGGGAAAGATTCTCCTCAAAACCTACAAAGGTTTTACGCTCATTGAGCTCCTGATCGTCATCGCGATCATCGGTATCCTGTCAGTTGCATTCCTTCCGGTATTGAGAGGTAGCACGGCGAGCGCCAGAGATGCGGCGAGAGTCGCGGCGGCAAATGATATGCTGACTGCGATCGAGGCGGCATATGCGGATGGTAAGACGATTCCATTGGGTACTGATACCGGTGATTGTATAGCTAATTTTAGCACCGATACAACAGGTGTAGCAATTAGAGATTTTATGGGTCGTGCGCCAAAGCAATATAAAGATAACGCAGAAACAGTTTGCAGTGGTGGTGGATTTTTTTATGTAACTTACAAATCGACTGGTGTTCTTACTGTGGCTGGAGAAACGGCGAC
>JBBTWW010000143.1:2705-10945 GCA_038062595.1 Patescibacteria group bacterium
TTTTGATTTTTTAGGAAATTTTTAAAGCCCCTCTATGAAGTTGAGGGGCTTTTTTGTTGTGCGGTGGTGTATGGCGGTGTAAATCGACGTGAATTTTTGATGGCGGAGCCAGGAAAGAAATGGAAAGTTTGAAAAGAGGAAATTTGAACAGGTTGCGATAAGATAAGAAGATGGGGACTTATACTAATGTAACCTGTCGATGGAGCTGAAGACCAATAAAAAAAGATTTGTGGCGATTGGGCTTTTGCTCGCGTTCCTGCTGGCCCCTGCAATCTCCGATCCGGTGGCAAAGGCGGTTATCGGACTGCCGGATAGGTACGACCTCGTCGCGATACTCGTAGAAAAAAATCTCTATCGCGATACGCGCGACTACATTGGCCTGCGGCGCGAGCACCCCGGCTTGAGTGAGCAGACGGTAAAGGCGCGCGTGGATAGATATGCTTCAGATTTGCAAAATGCGCTCAACTCCACGCGCGCTCTCATCATCCAGGTGGATGCTGATGAAAAAGCCGAGTACATAGCAAAAGTTCTCGAGCGATTATATTTTGAAGGTGATCCGGAAGAAGAAGGGTCGGTGTCAAAGCTTGCCGGAGTTGTCATCGTCGGCGATGTTCCATTGCCTGTGGTTACAAAGGGCAGTTCGCGATTTGTCAGCATGTTCCCGTATACGGACTTTGAGAAAAAAGCATATTTATTTAATTCGCAGTCGCAGGATTTTGAGTTCTCGCCGCAAGTCGCAGATCCGCAGTCGGAGGTGTGGCACGGCGTCATAAGGCCATTTTTGGAAACTTCTGCGCTTGAAACTTCGGAGACGCTCGCGCGATATTTTGACAAGAATCATTTGTTTCATACGGACGATCCGGGTTTCAGCGAGTTCGGCAAAAATATTTTCTTCAATGATTTTGAACGCGAAAAGAAAGGAATTATTCCGGAGGCGCTGGGTAATTATTTCAATGCGATGGATCACCAGGAAGATATCGCGTACATGCGTTATACGAAAGAGCTCTTTGACGAGCTGTATGGAAATTTTCAAGCGAAGTTGGCCCAGGATGGCGTGGCTCCTGAAGATTTGGCTTCCGGGGAACCGACCCCACAGCCGTTTCTCGGAATTGACGACGACGGTGATGGCAGAATGGATGAGGATCCGGTTAATGGAGAGGACGATGATGATGACGGCGATGTAGATGAGGATATGGGCCGTATTGATCCACCGGAGCAGAGCGATGAAGATACTTTGAGCAAGTTACCGGATATAAAATCCAAGCAGTTGATTGATAATTATTTGGCTGAGTACTACGAACTTTTTCAAAATTTCCTGCCGAGGATAAATGACATGGTGCGTTATACGGGACGTTTTTCGCCGGACGGTGATCTGGATACTATGTTAAATCTCATCACCGCAAAAGATCGTTACACGCGCGAGTATATGAGGCAGGTTAATAATACATTGGAGAGAAAAGTGGACGATGCGGTAGGTGAGCTGCAGTCGGATATTCCGCTGGTTGATGAGGTGATATTTGAAGTGGAAAAAGTGTGGGTGCCAGCCGTGGGTGCGGAGGTGGAGATAACGCCAGGAACCGCGCCGTTTTCGTTCACTACTGTCGGTGCGTCAAATTTTTCCGGGCGTGGAACCGGCCGGGTGTTTGGGCGAAGTTTTAATGATATTACAAACGCGAGTCAGTGTAGTGCGTATCGCGGCTCTCTGCCGCCCGCGGGCGCTGAAGTCGGTGCGGCACAGCCCGGTGTGATTTCAAAACTCGTGGAGATAGGACGCGTCTTCTACCTCAAGACCGCGGGCGGCGACAAGGCTCCGGGAGAGCGGGACCGCGGGGATGAAGATAATCCAAATGCGTTTGGTTATATCGCGCATGGTGGTTGTTTTGGTGCCAGCGTCGATACTTACGATACTGACGGGACCAGGTGTTTCCCGCACAATGCAGTGCTCCCGGTATTAAATGCCGGTGGTACGCGCGAGCGTGACTCGCTTCCGGAAGGCGCCGATGATTTCCGTTCGTGTTTTAATTTTTCGGGAAAGACGGAGCGTGATGAGTACAATACAAAAGTTTTTGAGTACCTCGGCCGCCTCGCCGATCCCGATGAACCGCTGGATGAGATTCGCCGCGATTTGCCATCTCTGCCGTCCGGTATTGGAAATGGTCGTGCTTTTGGCATAGGCGGTGGACTACTTGATATCGTAATAGAGCAGGGGTTGAGAATTCTCGGTCTACAGCCTGGTAATTATGATCTGACAGTGCGCGATATAGTGAGCAGTATCCCGCGCGGTGGGGGTTCGTATTTCGATCCGGATGACATGGGTCAGCTTACGGATGAGCTGCTTGGGAAAGTAGGAGGCCAGCCGGTGCAGACTCTTGATCTCACGATACGCGGACATGCGAGGATCACGCGCGCGCGCGTGAAGATCACACAGCATGTGGTAAAGGAGATACCTAGTGTGTTCGAACACAAAGAGCCGACTTCCGAGACGATACGCATACAAAATCTTGCGGAGGCCACGGAGGCTCTGCCGGTTGATAATCCACGGTATGTTACATTTCGCGACTCCAGAGGCGAGGTCCGCCGTGTGGACTATCCGAATATTTTTGACGCAGAAGATTTGGATACTGTTATCTCCATGTTGCGTGCAAAAGAGATAGAGATTGCTGTCGGTCAAAATGAGCTCGTGTCCCTGATTGATCGTGAAAAAATATCCGATGCGTTGGCTTGGGGATGGCTTAATCTGGAGCAAAAACACCTGTATGTACTTCGTCACTATTTGAATCCGGAGCAGGATGCTTTTGTCGGAGAGAGGGAAAAAGGTTACGAACTTCTTGTGATGAACGGTGTCGGCAGTAGTGACTCAATGGCGCTGGATTTTAACGTAGAAGTGCCGCCACGGACGCCTGATTTTGATGCCGCCTCTAGTCGCGACAGTAGCAGAAATGCTTTGGAAGAGGCGCGCGCAAGTGAGGCGGCACAGGCAGGCGCAAATTCAGATTTTCCTTTTGGTGAACCACTCGATACCTCTGAGTCGTATGACATCTGGTCTCCACCGGCCGGATTGCCGTGGTTTGAAGAAATAAAAACCTGGATGGAGTCACTGGAGGATACCGTATCATCGTATGATTTTGGCGAAGATGAAGACTCTTTTTATGATCAGCTGGAGTCAAAGCAGGAAAAAGATTTGCAAAAGATTCGACAGGAACTTGACGATGAGGATGCGCGGGCTTTTCTTGAAGATCCAAGCCTGCCGTCGCGCGTTGCTGAGCTTGAGTTAAGCTCTGACTTTCCGGTTACACTTGCCGGCGGAAAAAAGCCCGCGCCAGTTATGCTTATACCAAAAGATAAAGACGGTGATGTAATAGCCGACGAGGCCGTTCCGGTTACGATCTCTGTGGCCAGCGGTGAGGTGTCGGTCGAGGGTGTTCGTGATGAAAATACGGAGGTCGAAGGGGTGCAGGTTACTGTTCTTGGCGGCAAGATGTCTTTCCTGGTCAAGGGCGGTAACACGCCCGGTATCGCATCTATTCGTGTTGTAGCTGAAAACGGTAAAGAGGGAACTATCTCTATTACCGTAGCGTCCGAGGTAAGTCTCGTCATTACTGCTGACCGTACGCAAGTACCTGCAAATGGACGTGATCAAATTGGTTTTTCCGTCCGCGCGGTGGATGGCAGAGGACAGCTGCTCACGCGGGTTAATGGAAGAGTTAAAGCTTCACTGAGTGGTGATGATTTTGGTAGCGTTGCGGGTGGCGGGTTGATTGCATTGGTTAATGGACAGGGGAGGGGTAGCTTTATCACAGGCAAAAAATCGGGAGTAGCGGGGCTCATGGTGCGCGGCGGGCCGGGGTATAGCTCGTCGCAAGTATTGGAGTTCCTGCCCGGCCCGCCGTCTTTCATTTTATTAAACAGTGATGGGCCGATACTATCCCAGGGTGATGATGATTTCGTAACTGTCTCGGCTTTGTTATTCGACTCATACGGTAATTTCACATACAACGCGCCGGAGACACCTGTTCGCATCAAGCTGGATTCCGGCTCTGAAAATTTTGGAACGTTTGAGCGGGGAGGCGTGCTCATGTCACGTACCCTCCCGGCGGTAAACGGCAAGGCATCGCTTAGAATTTTTCCGACCGGCAATGCAGGCCCCGTTCGCATAGTGGCCGAGTCTGCCGGTTTACGTTCCGGGCGCTTTGAGCTGGAGGCACGATATAGCGTACGTTCAAAAGATATTCGTGAGATGGACCCGGACTCTCTGTACGTGTCACTGCTCGGCTTGCCGGGTGGAGACGTAGTATCGCCGCGCGAGTCGCTTGGCCAGAGTTTTCTTTTTTCCGGACGAGTGCAGGCGGTGACGTCGCTCACTACACAGCCGATACTTCACAAAAAACTTGCGGAGATTACCGATCGCGGCGGTATACGTTTACCAGAGGATAGTGACTTGGAGGTGCGGTTTATTTCCGGCACGCCGCTCACGGCTGTTTTATACGACCCCGAACTTCGCGCTGACGTGGCACGTATCACGATGATTCCACCCATAGGCGCCGCATATTCCCTCGGCGCCATTACAGCCGACGCTATTCCGGCAGATCTCACGCATGGCGTGTACGTGCGACAGAAAGAGGCCGGACTCAGCGCTACTTCATCGACTCTTGATATTATTTTTGAAAATAAAACAATCGCGCGGATTAACGATCGCGGCGGTATAGAGCTGATCGACCCGGCGGTGACGCTTTCTCTCATCCCCGGCCCTGTACTTGGCATGGAGGTCAGGAGTGGTATGCGCGATTTGGCAGAGGTCTACTTCGTACAAAATTTTGATCGCGATGTTAGAGTAATTCGCCAAGCGCCAGCTTCCGTTGGGATTTCCGTAAAACCTCTCGACACAGCGCGCCAGCTGAAGTTCGAGCCATTTTTTGCCGGCAACTCGACCGGATCGCACATGGGAGTTGCTATCACTGACATCTCGCAGGAGGCCGAGGGTAGTTCACAGCCTGGTTTTTCCTCCGTATCACTGGAGGACTCGCACGATGTTTTTGGCGTTGGTTTTGGTAAGGACAATAAACATGCACTGTTATTTTCCGGCGGCTCCACCGTGGGTGAGTCGAACAGGCCTTTTGCCTCTGATATAGGCATAGTGCTCGGTGATCCATCGATACGCATCGACAACACGCCTGCGCGCGGGACGAAGTTCACGCGCGACATCGGTAAGTTCGTATTTGATGCCGGAGAGGAGATTCGCGGACTTGTTGACCTCGATCACAATGGTGATGGTGCGAAAGATTTATTGGCAGTAAAGGGCGAGGGGAGCGTACAGCTCGTGCAAAACAACAGCCTCATGGAAGGTGGCGGTTTCTCTTTCAAAGACCAGGATCTCCTTCTAAAAGCCGCCAATGGAATTATCTCATTCACGAAAGGCGACTTTAATAACGATGGACAGGAGGATATCGCACTTGCGGCAGAGCGCGGATGCCGCGCGGGCGACTCGTGCGTAGATATTTACTACAATCGCGGAGGTGTATTCGCACGCGAGAATCTGCAGTTTGAGCAGACGGAAAAAATTACGTTAATAAAAAGCGCAGACCTGAATAACGACGACACTCTCGATCTGATAGTTGCTGATGCTGGCGGTACTATCATGGCTTTTTACAATCAGCGCGGGGTTTTTGACAACCGACCGTCGATAATCGGCAACGTGGGATTAAAAGTTAACCCGGCGGAAAATCTAAATCGCACAATTCTCGTTGGCTACCGCGGAATGCCGGAACCGCAAGATGGCGATGCGGCAAGTAACGGTAGTTTTTCTACAGTTAGTTACGAAGTTCCGGCGCCGGAGAGGAGACAGGGAGTTCCCGGAGTCGCCGAAGACGTACCGACGCGGATAGTAAGTCGTTCATTGATTTATGCCGATCTGGATCCGGTTTTTCTTCACTCTACAAAATTCGCACAGGATCTGAATGGCGATATAGTTCGTACAGGAGACAGGATCAAGTATACGGTTACGCTCCGAAACTCAAGCGGCCGTGCGGTGTCCGATGTTATTCTGCACGAACTCGTTCCCGGCAGTGTTTCGTTAAATGAAGGCTCTATAACATGTGATGATTGCGGCACCGGAAGTTTTGCATGGCGCAGAGTGGATGACGCCGCGCGCCCGATTTTGTTTTACAATATCTCAATTCCGTCAGGAGCCAGTCGCACGATATCGTATGAAGGTGATTACAGTGCAGAGGTTTCAACCGGCGCGGAACTCATGATCACGGTGACAAAGGACACTCCGGGGGCGTACCCTGTCCAAGACAGGTTGCCTACAATATCCGTGAGTGCAAAAGGAAATCCGACCGGCCAGGTGCGCTACTACTACTCCACTGGAGTCGCAAATGATCGCGTGGTATACGCATCCGTACTTTCCGATCCGGCAGGCGGTGGTGATGCGGTCGCGGCGCCAACTCAGAGCCAGATTGCGCAGGGTTTACGAGAAGATGCGGAAGATGCGTTACGTCAAAGCCGTGAGGGTAGTAGCGAAATACAGTCTCAGCATCTGGAGAATCTGAGCCGCGATACTGATGGAGATGGATTGATCGACCAGTATGATGAGGTGGAGGGCGGACTGGATCAGGTCGCAAATGCGGTGCAGGACGTTACGAGCAAGTTGTATTGCGATGCCGGTTGCATCGCAATGCCGATTAATATTTCATTTCTCACTCCGGGTCCGTTTAGCATACTTGGCACTCCAGCTGGATTTGATCCCGGCCTCCCGGTGTTTGGCTGGGGTGCACCACCACCACCTTTTGTCTGGCCGCCAATTCCTCATCCAACCACGGCCGGCGGCCGCATATATGTCTCGCCGACTCTAACCGGTGCTCTGGGAACCGCAATCTGTCTCGGTCCATATCCGACTGGGCTGTGCTGGGCTTTTGGTGTCAACCCGCTCGCTCTCACCGGCGCATGCGATGCAATAAATGGCGGTATAACGGGAGCCTTATCAAAGGCAAATGGCGCTATCGCCGATGTGAACGAGGGACTGGTTGTCGATCTTGGCGGAAATAATCGTGCGCAAAGTCCGCGCGACTCGGGCGGTATGTCGAGTTACAATCTGGGTAATTACAGTCCGCCGTCATCGAGCTCCATGAATATCCGCGTGCCGGGTTTCCCCAGCGTAGTCACGGACTGGTGGGCCGCACAGCTCGAAGAGTTTCAGAAAATGCTCGACTTCCCGGATCTGTATGTAATTTATCCGGACTTTTCCAGCGCTACGTCAAAGATAGTTCCGGATTTTTCAAATGTGCAGTCCTTTGCCGATGTATTCACGCGGATTAACAGCATACCACTCATCAAAATCGAGGACTCGAGGGTAGTGTACAAGGTGCCGTTGATCACACGAAAAGAGTTCGAGCGTGTGAAATTTGACGCCGAGAGGTGGGTGGAGGACCTGAAGCTGGAGTGGGAAAAGACAAAAGAACTGTGGCAATGTGCCACTCTCCAGAATACAAATGGTGACAACGGAACATGCGATTTCTTTGACGTTCAGGTCAATGACCTGGCGGCCGGGGTGAATAAGAATCTTGAAATACTGGAAGAGTATCTTTTGCTTCCGAAAAAAGTTCTCGACTATAGACAGGTCGAGGCCTTTTATATGCGGCAAATAATAGACTATCTCGATACAATTATTAATTACACCGGTGGGTATCTTCGTAAAAATGAAGCACGCATAGCCCAGTGGAAACGCGCTGTGCGTACGATAAAGGAAGCTATAGAAAACTGGCAAGCGCTCATCGACGTACAGCTGGATTATAAAGAGTCGTGTGATAGATGTCAGACAGAGAGATACACATTGACCGAGCTGATTCTAAAGCTCGTGGCGGTGATTCCTACCCCCCCGGTGGTCCCAATGCCACAGCTTCCGGATATAGTCCTCGATGTGTCAAAAATTCAGGCTGGAGTCACCATCGATATGCCGAGTGTCGAGTTCGTCCCGGAACAGCTGATACTGCCGAGGCTTCCACGTATACAGTTCCCGCTGGAGTTACCGCGCGTTCGCGTGACACTTCCAGGCTTACCGACTCTACCGGAGCCGCCACCATTTCCACAGCTTCCGGCGCTTCCTGAGTTGAATTTGCCAAAACTTCCCGACATCCCGCCTCCGCCGAAGTTGCCATCCATACCGAACTCCATTCGCATTACTATCGATGCTTTCAAAAAGCTGATGAAGATTTACTGCTTGATAAAGAGCGGACTTGTTCCAG
>JBBTWW010000144.1:0-7617 GCA_038062595.1 Patescibacteria group bacterium
GCAATACTTGGACCGTTTCTCAAACTACAATCAAGCATATAACCATGATGTATAAATCTAAAACAGGCTTCACTCTGCTGGAGTTAACAATTGTCATTGTCATACTTGGAACAATCAGCGTTGCATCTATTTTTACAGTCGGCAATTATATTTCAGATGCACAGATCGACATTGATACTGGTAAAATCGTACAGATTCTTCGTACTGCATATTCGAACTCTGTCTCGGAACTTTACGGCCAAAACTGGGGAGTGCATTTCAATGAAGGTCAAAATACTTATACGCTGTTCGCCGGTACCGACTATACTTCACGCGTCGTAGAACACGATACCGTATTTACTATTGATGACTCTCTGGAATTTTACGAACTTGATTTTTATTCCGGGAATGATTATGTAATTTTTAATAAAAACACCGGACATATCAATAGCGACGCCTCATTTACCGTGCGTGAAAAAAACGGCAACATTTCAGTCGACATACTTATAAACACATATGGGCAGATCAATATTAAAAAATAACAAAGCCGCAATACTTATCGAGATACTCATTGCCATTGGCATACTGATCATCATGTCCTCGATGGTAGCGAATACCAGTGCCACGATGATCTCAAGCAGTTCTGAATCCGAAAAACGTTTGCAGGCCGGCGCGCTTGCCCAGGAAGGCATTGAAGCAGTGCGGACGATTCGCGATTATCAATGGGATGCCGTCACCGCTGGCAACCACGGCCTACACAATGAAAATCGATATTGGGAATTTAGCGGCACCTCGGAAACCATAGGAATTTTTACACGTGAAATAACAATAACGAACGTGGATCTAGATACAAAAGACATAACAGTAGCAGTGAGGTGGGATCAAAAATCACTCTCACTATCTTTGCGATTAACCAATTGGAAATAAGCCATGATCAAGAAATCAACAACACAAAAAGCGTTCACGCTCGTGGAAGTAGTGATATACATATCGATTCTTTCGATTATTCTTGTGGCAACCGTAGGTTTCACGTCAAATATTATTACGTTAACCTCGCGCGTCAACTCTTCTGCCGAGCTCACATACAACGGCCAGCTCGTATTGAACGAATTGAGACGCGCAGTGCACAACGCAGAAGACATAGCTGGTACCGATCAAATACCAGAGGGTACGATGACATTTACCGCTACCGGCGACTCATGGATATATGAAGCGACCTCGAGCGCCGATCATGGAACCGATTCTTACCTGGATATTCGGGCATGGCAACACTATAGCAGACGATCTTTTGTAAAATTCGACATCTCCCAGATACCCGTAGGGGCCTCTATCAGGTCGGCTTCACTGCAGATGAAGGAACATGGCACATTTGGCCTGCCGAGAATAATTGCCGCACACCGCGTGACAAAAAACTGGCAAGAAGGAGACGGTAGGAAAAACTCCGGCGTAACATGGGAAAGATACAATGGCGTAAATGAGTGGGATACAGAGGGTGGAGATTTTGTCACGATACCTACCGATCAAGAATTAATATCCTACAATCCATCGTTGTATCCCAGGACCGATGAATGGAATGTAACCGCCGATGTGGTCAATTTCGCTAACGGAACATATCCGAATTACGGATGGCTGATAAAAGACGCTTCTGAAGATTCATCTCAGCATTACTGGCGTTTTTATTCGAGGGAAGGAGATGTCCCACCACAACTTGTAGTAACTTACGGACCCGACGAAGGCAGTATTTTCGATGCCAATCCAGGGACACTTATTGTAAAAAATGCTGACTCTGATGTGATCATAGATACTTATGTCAAAGAAGTAACTATTGGAACAAAAACATTCTCCATTCGCACATTGAGAATAAAAGACGGGGAGATTTATACCGATCTGACTAGTGACAAAATAAACGTGACTAATTTTGTACTAAAAAATATGACTCGTGAAAACATTCCAGCGTCAATACAGATTCTGCTGACATTTGAATTTGTACATCCGGCTTTGAGACCTGATTCTCCCAGAAGTATATCTATCCAAACATCACTCGCCGTAATAAAAAAATAATAGTGTATGACAAAAAATAACAACAATAATGCAGGCTTTGGAGCTCTAGCTGTCATAATGATGATCACTCCAATAATCCTTATAGTCATTGGAGGCTCGTTACTCGCAACCAGAACCGGTACGCAGAGATTTATCAATCACTACGAGTCACTTCAGACGTCCTACGACACATATCAATGCATGGAAACCGCCTTATTTTCCCTAAAGAATAACCGAGCATATACCGGTAGCGTGGTGTCTTTCTCTGATACCGTTTGCACCATAACATTAGCAGAAGAAGGAACTTCACAACGCACCATTAAGATAACTACAACCGCAAAAAACAAATATACCCACACCATGTATGCCGACATTACAGTCACGGAGAATAACCTAGCTCTAACAGACATCAGAGAGTGATTGCCTTGACAGATATCTATAAAGAATGATAGATATAGATCATGGATGGATCGGCGGAAACAGCAGTATCAGATAGCGCAGTACCTGTAGCAGGGAGCGATACTGCGCAGGAGGATAATAGGCTCGAACCGGGGATTTTGCCGAGAGCCATTGCATTGGCATTTATGCCAGACGATCTGCGGTGTCGTCAGTACCTGGGTATCGTTGCCGCATGCCGGCTTGCAACTGAGAGAACTAAGGGCGAGGCGTGTAGATCTTTATGCTTTCATGAGGCATCGAGATTACTTGATCAAAATGGCCTAACGTCAGGACAACCCGAAGCGCTCTCGTTACTTATGCGTGCAAAAATGCTACTCGTGTTAACGCGTACGCACGCATCGATAATCGCCGCATTCGGCGAACGCGCAAATTTGCTGACGAACTTGGTACCACCACCCATACCACTTGGCTAGTACTTTTGAGTACTAATGCGCTCATGGTATGATGGTGACATTCACTAACCACTCCATACGCATGTTTGTACCAATTCTCCTCGGGTCTGACTCAGATACACCGCATGCAGAAAAAATAGCGGCCGTGTTAAAAGAGTTTGGAATACCATACGAGATCAGGGTACTGTCGGCGCACAAGGTACCGGAGCTCCTTATTAAGTATATAGAAGAAAAAAATAAAGATAACGGCGTGGTGTACGTCACGATAGCCGGCCGCTCTAACGGACTATCCGGAGTCACCGCAGGGTCGAGCATCCACCCGGTGATCGCGTGCCCACCCTTTGCTGACAAGGACGACTACATGGTAAACATCAACTCCACACTGCAAATGCCGAGTGACACACCGGTACTGACAGTGCTGGATCCTGTCAACTGCGCCCTCACGATCGCCAGAATCTTTGGGCTTTCTGACGAGAAAATACGCGCGCAGGTATCTACACGCATTGCACGCGTGAAGTCAAAGTTTGCATAAGAAGATCTTACGAATTTTTAATCACACACATGCTAAACCCACTCACCGCAATTTCTCCGCTCGACGGCAGGTATCGCGATAAGGTCACTGCACTTGCTGACTATTTTTCCGAGTACGCGCTGATGCGTACGCGTGTGAGGGTGGAGATAGAGTGGTTTATTTTTCTTTGCAACGTCTTAAAGCTATCCGGAACACGAAAACTCTCTACAGAGGAAGTTCGCGTGTTAAATGCAATATACCTGGAATTTGACGTGACGGACGCAGAGCGAGTTAAAGACTTTGAAAAAACCACTAATCACGATGTAAAAGCCATAGAGTATTTTATTAAGGAGCATCTAAATGCTTATCCGCAGATCGCCACTATGGGTGAATTTATACACTTCGCATGCACATCGGAGGACATAAACAACCTATCCTACGGAATTATCCTCAACGAGTTCATGACAACACTTTTTACACCAATGGTTACCGGAATATCAGCGGAGATGGAGTTTATAGCAAAAAAATACAAATCAGTGCCTATGCTGGCGCGCACGCATGGGCAGCCGGCCACCCCTACCACTGTAGGTAAGGAGTTTGCAGTATTTATGACCCGCATAAAAAGTCAGCTCGCCATACTAGGCCGGCTGCCAGCGCCATTTGGAAAGATCAATGGTGCATCCGGCAACTTTAACGCACACATCGTTGCATATCCAAAAACCGACTGGATCGGCGCTTCAAAAAAATTCGTGGAGTCGCTCGGTCTGACGTGGAACGCACACACCACACAGATTGAACCGCACGACCATCTCGCTGAGATTTTTCACTCCTGTATCAGAATCAACACTATTCTCATAGACGCTTCACGTGACATATGGAACTACATCAGCATCGGATATTTCAAACAAAAGACGAAGGCCGGTGAGGTTGGCTCCTCAACCATGCCGCACAAGGTAAATCCAATAGACTTTGAAAATGCGGAGGGGAATCTAGGTCTTGCGAATGCGCTTTTTGATCACATGGCTCTAAAACTACCCATATCCCGCATGCAACGCGACCTAACCGACTCCACTGTGCAACGCAATATCGGTAGTGCTTTTGCATACTCCGTACTGGCGTACAAGAGCCTGTTAAAAGGATTTTCAAAACTGGGACTGAATCACGCGGCATTGGAAAAAGATTTGGATGAAAACTGGGAGGTGTTAGCAGAACCGGTACAAACCGTTCTACGAAGATACAAGGTTGCCGGTGCCTATGAACTTTTGAAAGAGCTTACAAGAGGAAAACGCGTTGACAAAAAAACATTCCAGTCATTTATCAGGAAGCTGAAAATTCCGGCAGGAGACAAGAAACGCTTGCTGGCTCTCACCCCTGCCACGTATACTGGCCTGGCTTCGAGACTGGTGGATTTGAGTTCATAATTGTTTCATAAAAACTTCATACTGATGATATTGTCTGACCGTGATATCAAGGCTAGGATCGCAAAAGGCGATATCGGAATCGAGTCTGAGGACGGCAACCACCTGCCGAATATTGGCGCGTCGTCTATGGATCTGCGCCTAGGACGTTTTTTTAAAATGTACAAGCACTCCAGTATAGCGGTTATTGACCCTTTAAAGGAATATGAGAGTCTCACGCAGACCCTAGAGATCACCACAGGTGAGCCATTTATCATTCAGCCAGGCGAGTTCGTCTTGGCAGTAACTATGGAGAAGGTAAAGATCGCGAACGACATAGTTGCACGTGTCGAAGGCAGGAGCTCTCTCGGACGCCTCGGCATCATCGTCCACTCTACCGCAGGGTTTGTCGATGCCGGATTCGAGGGCACCATCACCCTCGAGATGACGAATATCAATCGCATGCCGGTCGCCCTATATCCTGGAATGCGCATATGCCAGCTCGCGTTCGAGACTATGTCCAGCATGGCCGACGTACCATACGGCAAAAAATCTTCATCCAAGTATCAAGGACAGTTCTTGCCTGAAGAGAGCCGTATTTTCCTAGACCCCGAGTTCGTAGAACGCCGTAGGCAAGCTGGTCTGGCAAAGCCTTCCGAGACCAAATTAGAAACTCAAAAAGAAAACATTATTCAGCGTTAGGCAGTGGCTTTCCCATATAGCCTCTGCCGCCACACGTACTTTCTTTTAGTACACCTTTTATTATATAATCCATGTGTATGTTTCAGCCAGTAAACCCACGACAGCGACTCCCGGAAGTAGAACACGAGATACTCGACTTTTGGAACAAGGCAAAGATATTCGAGCGCTCAATAGAACAACGCAAGGGCAAAAGAAAATACGTGTTTTTTGACGGACCTCCGTTTGCCAATGGACTGCCACATTACGGACACATACTGGCCAACGCGCTCAAGGACGCAGTCACACGGTACTGGACGATGAAGGGATACTACGTGCCACGTGTAAACGGCTGGGACTGTCATGGACTGCCCGTGGAGTACGAAGTGGAAAAAGAGCTTAAGCTGTCCGGAAGAAAAGATATAGAGAAGATGGGTGTAGCAAAATTTAACACAGCGTGCCGTGAGAGTGTATTCCGGTACACCGAAGAGTGGGAAAAACTTCTTCGCCGCATCGGACGATGGGTGGATTTTGATAACAGCTATGCGACGCTCGAAAACAACTACATCGAGTCCATATGGTGGGTATTCAAACGCATTTGGGACAAAAAAATGATGTACGAAGGATTCAAAAGCATGCACGTCTGCCCTCGTTGCGAAACGCCGCTTTCAAACTTTGAAGTGAGCCAAGGTTATAAAGAAGTAACCGACCTGGCCGTAATTTTGAAATTTGAAATCACCGACGCTCAGTTTTTACAGAAATTCTGTGGAGGTAAAAAAACCAGCTTCTCAGCATGGACCACCACCCCGTGGAGCATACCCACCACTATGGGACTTGCTGTTGGAAAGGATTTTGAGTACACACTTTTACAAGTTGGTGACGAACAGATCATATGCGCAAAAAATAGAATTCCATACGTAATGGAACATCTAAAAGAAGATGAGTGGAGCACAGTAGATACACTTCAGGGTGAGTCTATAGTGGGTATTTCTTACAAGCATCCTTTTGCTCAGTACAAAGATCATCCTGATGTCCGAGAAAACAAGAACGTTTATAAAACATACGCAAAAGATTACGTGAGCGTAGAAGACGGTACTGGAATCGTCACAATAAATGGAGCTTTTGGTGAGATAGACATGCAGTCTGCGCAGGATAGCGAGCTTCCAATTGTCGTCAACGTGAGAATGGATGGCACATATACAGAAGAAATGGGTGAGTTCGCAGGCATGAATGTAAAGCATCCAAATTTAAATAACAAAATTGCCGAATTTCTCGCGAAGAAAAACTGCCTGTTGAGAAAAGAAAATATTCGTCACAGCTACCCTCACTGCTGGCGCTGTGACACACCGCTCCTGAACTATGCTACGAAATCATGGTTTATTAAGGTCACGGAGATCAAGGATAAGCTTATTCGAAATAACAAGAAGATCCACTGGCAACCATCGCATATTCAAGATGGACGCTTTGGCAAGTGGCTCGAGGGCGCACGTGACTGGGCTATCTCGCGTAATCGTTTCTGGGGATGCCCCATACCAATATGGGAGTGCGCCTGCGGGAATAAGACTTGCGTAGATTCAGTGAACACACTCCGCCAAAATTCCTATAGCGCTAACAGATATATATTCGTGCGCCATGGCGAGGCCGAGAACAATGTGCAAAAGATCGCCAATTCTGACATGAAAAAGATCTTTCATCTTACGGAAAAAGGTAAGAAACAGGCGGAGAGTGCGGCGAAGAAACTACGCAACTACCGAATTGATTTAATTTTTTCTTCGCCATTTACGCGTACCAAAGAAACGGCGGAGATTATTAATCAATTTGCATGCGATGGGGGCAGGGAAGTGACACTTGACCAGCACCTCGTAGAACACCAGGTCGGTCAGTTCGAGGGCCAGCCTTCCGATGCATATATGAATCAGTTCGGAAATTATGAAGACCGCTATGGAAAACATATTCCGCAGACAGAGAGTTTCCAGGATGTAGAAAAACGCGTGAGCGATTTCGTCGATTATCTGGACCGTAAGCACAAAGGCAAGACGAGCGACAAACGCCTTCAGGGTATTCGCTTCTGCTGGGATCGCGTAGGCCTCCTCGCGTTTGCGCTCCTCACGCACGTGCGCGAACATGAGCTGGTGCAAGAATAATTCATCGAACTTCAACC
>JBBTWW010000145.1:0-2476 GCA_038062595.1 Patescibacteria group bacterium
GAATATTCGTGCCTGAACCTTTGTAGCTGTAGCCGCCGGTGCCGTTACCCTTTGGATCACCGCCCTGGATCATGAAGTTATTAATGACGCGATGAAAGGTAAGACCGTCATAATAGCCTGATCTTGCCAGCTCTGTGAAGTTTTTGGCGGTCTCTGGAACGAGTTCAGGGAAGAGCTTGATCTTAATAACGCCCTTGCTGGTCTCCATGGTAACAACTGCATCACCTTTATCTGGAGCGGATATCTGTACTTCTGAGGCTTTTGGCATGGCGGGAGGTGGGTTAGGGAAGGTGGTGTCTGGGCCGCCGCAGGCGGCCAGTGAAGCTATGGAAAAAACAACTAAACCAGCAAAGATTTTATAGCTATTCATAACTTTAAAATATTGAAAAAATACTTACGCAAGGATACTATAGTGTTCCCATGCATTACCAGTGGAATATCATAGGACACCAGAAGCAACTGGCCGAGATAGAACATGACCTCGCCACCCACTCTATGGGCCACGCCTACATACTTAGCGGCCCCGGCAGTATTGGCAAGTTTACGATTGCGAAGCAGTTCGCATGCATGCTGCAGTGTCCGAACGGGTTTTGCATGAACTGCCCGACGTGTCTGCAGGTGAATAAGGGTGCGCACCTCGACACGATCGAGATAAACGACGATGGCGAGTCGATCAAGATAGAACAGACGCGTGATATCATCGGCAGACTCAATATGACCGGCCAGGGCGCATATAAGATCTTGCTGATAAAAAATATGGATCGCCTCACGCCTGAAGCGGCAAATAGTCTTTTGAAGATACTGGAGGAGCCACCACCGCAAACGATTTTTATTTTTACAACGCAAAATCCACAGGAGATCCTGCCTACGATCCGTTCAAGGATGCGGATTATCAAGTTTACACCTGTGCCGGAGAAGATTCTTTCCGAGACTCTGCATGGACAGTTTCCGGAGATTGAAAAAAATCTGCTCCAGGAGATCATATTGCTATCTCTGGGCAAGCCGGGGCGCGCGCTACAGCTGATACAGAATCACGAGAAACTGCTATTTTTTCGGGAGCTTTATCAGACTGTAAGAAATATGTGTGAAGGCGAGTCCGTAGCCGAGCGCTTTATTACGGCCGAATCTCTCGTAGAAGAGACACCCGTGCTACGTGCTTTCCTGGATATGATGAGCTACTATATACGCCACAAACTGCTAACAAATCCGGAGACCGGTGAGAAGCTAATTCCTCTACTGGAGTCGATACAGGAGACTCAGTATCTGCTAAAAAGAAACATAAATGCAAAGTTACTCATAGAAAATCTTATACTAAAGCTACACCCTCACCACGTATGACCAAATTTCTTATCGCGATAGTCGCCATACTTCTTATTATTCTGATATTCCGTAAACGATATCTAGTTATGATGCGCGACCTGATGCTGACAACTCAGCCCAAGGCGCCTGACGCTCCGCCGGATGCAGACGAACTATCGACGATAAATGAAGATGGCGATGAATCGATAGCGCCACCGCCGGATTTTTCTGAAGTAAATAGAACGTTCCGTGTCGGCGACATGCATTTTTTACGAAATGATCTGGTCGAAGCCGAGCGCTGTTTTATAAAAGTACTATCGCTCTACAAACACCACCAGGAGGCACTGAATAGATTAGGCGTCATATATATACAGCAAAAACAACCATACAAAGCGGAGCTGTTATATCGTAAACTCTTGAAGTTAAATCAGCGTGAGCCTGTGTATCACAGTAACTTTGGCCGCGCGCTGTACAATCAAAAAAAGCATGACGATGCGGTAATGGCATATGAAAAAGCACTCGAACTCGACTCGGGCCGCGCGGCCAGATTCGTAAGCCTCGGACAGATACTTTATGAGCTCGGCAAGTATGCACAAGCTCTGGAGAACTTTCTATCCGCACATAAGCTGGAACCGAAAAATGTGGAGTATCTCAGGCTAGTGGTGGATGCATACGAAGACTTTGGCGATACGGTGAATATGGAGATATTTTTGAAAAAAATCATGGGCGTCGATCCGTACAATAAACAGGCCGGAGCCAGACTGGAGAGAATACAGAAAAATGCGCAACAAACAAGCAGTGATGCCGCTGCGGATGAGGGGCAGATGGAGCTTTTATAATTCATCTTTTCGGTGGCAAATCTGCCAGATGCCACGTTGCGGCATTTTTTTGCGAAAATTCCAATAGGCAACGCAATGATTATGAGACATTGAAACCTCTGTTCGTGATGCCGATTTCTATGCAGTCATTTTCCATGATATATATTTAGCCGTACTGCAACTTCGCTTTTTTACCGTAGCTTAAATTACCTGAATCGCCATTTCAGATCATTGATATTTCTCAGAAGATTTTTGTGCGAATTTCCAGTCTATTTTATGCGCGATCTCATGGTGTTCGCGGCAGAGCGGTGCGATATAATTCGGATTGTGATTGCGTGACATGGAGAAGCGCTGAGTGT
>JBBTWW010000146.1:0-3721 GCA_038062595.1 Patescibacteria group bacterium
TTGTTGCCATGCGCGCGCGAAAGCCGTGTGTGCGTTTCCTCTTGCGTGTTTTTAACTTTGATAACATAGTGATGGCATCATAGTTTGTATGGTTTTGAGTGTCAATTATTTTGCAAAAATCGTTTTTATTTTCTAGGTTAGGTGTTGGTTAAATTAAGGGTTGCAGACTAACAGAAAATCTTTATTCTGGATCAGCAATGGCAATGGTAAAATTACAATCACAGTTCCTGTTCATAGGGCGTGGCGACGATAGCTTCCTGGAGAACTACTCATACGAACTTACCGGCGGAGACTCTGATCGCGGCGGTAAGCTTTTTATGTCTTTGGAGATCTCGAATAATCAGGCTGAGGCTGAGGAGATCGGCGAGGCTCTTTTTGAGATCGTGAAGAAAGTATTTTTTGCTGAGCTGGAAAAAGGTGCGTATGTGCGTTTTGAAGAGGCCGTCAAGGCTGTGAATAAGACAATCGATGACTTTCGCGCCGAAAAAGTCTCCCGTTTTATAGGAAATCTCAATGTTGTTATTGCCGCCGTGCACGGTAGTGATCTCTTTGTCACGCAGGCCGGCGATGGTGAGGCGTATCTCATACGTCACAGATACGTCAGTGTTATCACCGAGGGGTTGAGCGACGACGCCAAGCATGGCGATACATTTCAGAATGTCGCGAGCGGTTCTTTGGAAAAAAGCGATGTTGTTGTCTTGAGCTCTTCACGCCTGCTTCGTTACGTGACCAAAAATGAGTTTGGAAAGATTTTTTCATCCAGAGGTGATGCCAATATTCTGGAAACTTCTTTAGCGGAGTTGCAGGATATGTTGACCACGGAGATTCTCGGACGTGTCGCTGTTATCGGCGCTTTTGCTGAGGATAAAAAAGGGGAGGAGGAAGAGTCTTCCGGCATGCTTGAGGGCGCGGCCACCGAAGGTTTTAGTGGAGTAGTAGGGAGGTTTGGTCGGCTTGGCACCATGCTGTTCGGAGGAAAAGGTGCTGTAAAAGGTCTGCAGTCGCTCCGTGAAGTGTTCAAGGCGGCACGTGCGCCATCGTTTTTGCGCGACAGAGTTACGATCGCTCTCATTTTTGTCATTGCGGTTCTATTAATTAGTATTTTCTGGCTGCGTACTCGCGGCAATCAGGAAAAGCTCATCGCCGAGCTAGATGCGAAGCTCGCACACGTCCAGGAAATAGTTCAGGATGCCGCAACGCAGGGACAGTTTGATAAAGACCGCGGAGCGGAGCTATTGGCCACTGCCGAGCAACAGGCTCTCGAGGTGCTAAACTCCCGCTTCCTGCGTGCAAAGGCCAGTAAGATGCTTGATGAGATAGAGCGCCAGCGCGCACTACTCGACAATGTGAAGTATATAGAGGAGCCGCAGGTATATGCCGATCTTGGTGAAAAAGATCCATCGTTTGATGCGCGCGGTATGAGTTTTGTAAAAGACAGACTGATCGTGTTTGGAGGCTCATCGTTACACGAGGTTCTACTCGGCAAGGTGCAGAATGCAGTGACGCTGAACGCTTCAGAAGAAATAGCACTTGGAGCCAGCTCGCTTGAGCAGAACGGCATGGTGTTTATCACCAAGACCGGGAGAGTTATAGAGTATGCCGACTCACTTATCTCGTTTATCGATGCGACTGATGGCACGCTAAAGCGCGGCGTCGATCTGGATGCGTACAATGACAAGCTCTACGTACTGGATCCTGCGCAAAATCAGATCTGGAGATACAAACGCCGCCGTACCAACTACGATCCTGCCGAGCAGTACAATACGGCAAATATAGACCTGGCCAACGCGGTGTCTGTTGCAATAGATTCGAGCATCTATGTTTTGAACTCTGACGGCACTATTTTCGTGCTGTATGCCGGTGAAAAGCAAGAGTTCTCGATACTCAAGTCGCCCCTGCAGGGTATTACGGAAGCGACGAAGATATTTACCGAGCCAGATCAGAATTATCTGTTTATCCTGGAGCCTCGCAAAGACAGAATTCTATCATTTGCAAAAGACTTCCGACAGGGTGGCCCATCGCCAAAAGGCGCGGTGTACAACACGCAGTATGTGTTTAACAACCTGGACGGTGATATCGTAGACTTTTATGTCAGCCGTGATGAGGGTAAGCTGTACGTGCTTGCCGGAAACAAGATCTACGTCACACCATTGCAATAGCAAGCTCCTCGTCTGTCGGGATGACCAGCATGTGTTTGATGTGCAGATGTTTTAGCATTTTTAAAATTGGGCCTCTCACGTAGGCGGCGTGTTCACCTATACCGGCGGTAAAGACGAGCGTATCCACGCCGCCAATAGTCACCGCCAGTTTGCCGATGTACTGAGCGATGCTGTTGTTGAACCGTTCTATCGTAAGCTTTGCTTTTTTGTTTCCACTGCGCGCTTTTTTCCAGATAACCCGCATGTCCGAGCTTATACCAGACATACCAAGTAGACCGGATTCTTTTTCAAAAAGATGCTCTACCTTCGTCGCACTCCACCCGTGACGCATGAGGTGGAAGGCGATAGCTGGATCCACGTCACCGCTCCTGGTTCCCATCGGTACCCCAGAGAGGGGAGTAAACCCCATGCTGGTGTCTATCACCTTTCCGTTTCGTATCGCCGTGATCGAGCAACCGTTTCCGAGGTGACACGTTATCGTTCGCGCCGTGGCTTTGCTACCCAGCTTCTTTCGTGCCTGTTCAAAAACATACTGGTGGCTGGTGCCGTGAAATCCAAATTTTCGCACGCCAAATTTTTCATATATTGCATCTGGAATAGAGTATAGAAAATTTGTCCGGCTCATCGTCTGATGGAATGCGGTGTCAAAGACTGCCACGTGCCGCGCATGTGGTAGCAGTTTTTTTAGTGTAACTACTCCACTCAAGTTTGCCGGATTGTGTAGTGGAGCGAGCGTAGCGAGCTTTCCTATTTCGCGTATTACGTCTTTTGTTATTATCGTGGGCTGAGTATACCTCTCACCGCCGTGAACCACCCTGTGGCCGACGGCCACTATCGATTGGTAGCTTGTGATAATGCCGTTGTCCGCCAGGATTTTCAAAACCTTTGGCAAGATCTCGCCGTGATCTTTTGGCAAAATGCCGTCGATAAGCACGCCGCATATGGGCTCGAGCGACCTGCCTTTGAACAGTTTTAGCTTTAGAGACGAGGAGCCGCAGTTGACAGATAGTGTGTAGTTCATCGTATGCAGTATTATGGCCTGTGCATAGGCCTTAGCGATAGTTTTCTTCCTTTACTTCGAGAGTGGTTATAGCCGCGAGATTTACTATATCTTCCACTGAGCATCCGCGCGACAGGTCATTTACCGGCTTCTGTAAGCCCTGCAGGATCGGGCCCACCGCGTGGGCCTTCGCGAGCCGCTCTACGAGTTTGTATGCTATGTTTGCCGCATCCAGATTTGGAAAAATCAGCACATTTGCATCGCCGCATACCTTTGCATTTGGGTTTTTACGTTTGCAAATTTCAGTTACCAGGGCCGCGTCGACCTGCATCTCGCCATCACACACCAGCTCGGGTTTGTAGTGCTGTACCATCTGCGCCGCCTCGCGCACCTTGTCGGCATTCGGATGCCGCGATGAGCCTGCGGTGGAAAAAGAAAGCATCGCCACTCGCGGTACGATACCAAAGCGTTTCGCGGTCTCCGCCGTGTCTATCGCAATATCGGCAAGTTCGCGCGAGTTTGGCTCCACGTTTATGGCACAGTCTGCAAAAAGCAGAAGACG
>JBBTWW010000147.1:0-2059 GCA_038062595.1 Patescibacteria group bacterium
TGTCGGACAGCTTGCCATCATTGTCGTGGTTTTTCCAGGCCTCCATCATCCACTCGGCCACTCTTACCATATCGGCCTCCTTCATTCCGCGCGTGGTAATAGCCGGCGTTCCGAGCCTCACTCCGGACGGGTCCATCGGTCCGCGCGGGTCGTCGGCTATCATGTTTTTATTGAGCGTGATTCCGATGCGGTCGAGAGTCACTTCGGCTTGTTTTCCAGTAAGTCCAACAGAAGTTATGGTGTCGACCAGCATGAGGTGGTTGTCGGTACCGTTGGTAATCAGCCTGCATCCCAGGTCCATTAATTTTTGCGCTAGAGTTTTGGCATTTACTATTACCTGCCGTGCGTAGTCCTGGAACTCGGGCTTCAGCGCTTCGCCAAAAGCTACAGCCTTTGCGGCTATTTGATGCATGTGCGGCCCGCCCTGGAATCCAGGAAAAACGGACTTATCTATCGCTTTCGCAAATTTTTCCTTACACATTATCATTCCACCCCGCGGGCCGCGGAGAGTTTTGTGCGTTGTGGTGGTGACAATGTCGAATCCGTCGTCGAATGGGTTGCGCAACTGCTTTCCGGCAATTAATCCTGCCACGTGCGCAATATCTGCCATGCATATCGCGCCGACCTCGTCGGCGATCTCACGGAATTTTTTATAATTCAACTCACGTGGATATGCAGAAAATCCCGCAAGTATTATTTTTGGCTTTTCCGCACGAGCCATTTCACGCAGTGCGTTATAGTCTATCTCTCCGGTCTCTATGTTGGCCATACGATACCGCACAAATTTATACAGCTTCGACATATAAGTGACCGGGTGCCCGTGAGTGAGATGTCCGCCGTGAGACAGATCCATACCAATCACGGTGTCCCCTGGCTCAAGCAAAGCAAAGTACACGGCGACGTTTGCCGGAGCGCCGGAGAGTGGCTGTACATTCACGTGCTCCGCATTGAATAACTTTTTTGCTCGATCTATGGCGATCTGCTCTATCTGATCAGTAAATTCCTGTCCTCCATAGTACCGTTTTCCAGGATATCCTTCAGAGTACTTGTTCGTAAAAATAGAGCCCATCGCCTCCAGCACAGCTGGAGATACGTAGTTCTCAGAAGCTATGAGCTCCATGCCATCGCGCTGACGCGCCTGCTCACCTGCGAGAGCGGCTTCTACTTCCGGATCCGAGGACTGTAGTGACATGATCTTCAAGGCTAATGGTTATTTATTTGCCGATGCGGCTACTATCACCCTCTTCTCCGTAATTATGAAATCGACAGGCACATCATAGGTACTTTCAGGTATTTTATCAACGATTTGAAACTCATACGCCAGCCCGATTTTTGGACACTTTAGTTTTTTTAAAAAACGATCAAAATATCCTTTTCCAAAGCCAATGCGGTGTCCACGTGTGTCAAAGACTACGCCCGGGATAATTGCCAGCTCTATCTCATGTGCGGCGCGCTTGCGACTCTCACGATGCGGCTCCAGTACCCCAAAAACTCCAGGTGAAAGTTGTTCAATCTTCTCAAGATGATGAAGATCAAAATGATTTTCATCTACAACTCGCGGCACGATAAATTCCTTTTTTCCGATCCATTTTTTCAAAATCTCCAGCGTATCTACCTCATCTTTTTTTGACACGTAACAAAAAATAATTCTGGATTTCTGAAAGTCCGTATTACTTGTAATTCGCTTTCGTATAGCCGTATCTTTTGTTTTTTTCAAATCAGCCTTTTGACCAGTGCGTTTTTTTAAGATGGATTGACGGAGAATTTTTTTCATATTAAAATCTTTCCGCTCATACTATATCGTAACTCCACGCTTTTATGAATTCTTTTCATGTCAAGACTGTCGCGCCGAGGCCAAGCCTCTTTGAGTAAAAATAGGGCGTATCAGTTATTGTTGCGCATCCACTTTGCGCTGATGTACTATGTGTTGGCTACGACTTGCCCAGGTGGCGAAATTGGCAGACGCACAACCTTGAGGTGGTAGCGCTCGCAAGGGCGTGGAGGTTCAAATCCTCTCCAGGGCACCAGCGCAAAATCTCATTGAGATTTTGCGCCAGCC
>JBBTWW010000148.1:0-1654 GCA_038062595.1 Patescibacteria group bacterium
TTCATTTTTATTTTAATAAAATTTCATGAGCATGTGATATACAGAATACATGCCATGTGGTCGTCGTCCGTACGAGACAACACCCGGGTAGTACTCAAGCTCGGATTTCATAGGAGATATAGTGACATTGTGACTGCTTCATAACACACGATGCATCCGTCGCAAAGTACTATACGCCGAAAGTTAACCACGAAAATGGGGTGAACTATTCGGAAGGTGGAAGGAAAACCACCTCTCTCCGTCGGCAACAAAAAGCCGCAAAAAAAACCGGCCGTCCTCGGGGGCGGCACGACACAAGTAGAGTATTCAGCCCAGGTAGCATGCTCTCTGTTCTCTCGACAATATAAAGAGCCCTACCAACTGATACTCTGCCGTCGTGCCGCCCCCCAAAGGCCTCACGAATCCGGGCAAACTCAGGATACGGTAATCTGGAGGTAAAGATTCTTTACACTCCATTAAGGCCGATTCTCGAGAAGAGCCCCCTGACACTTCGGTCTCGGGGGCTCTTTTTCCGCCTGTAATCTGGTTAATCCGGCCTCCAGTCTTGACAAAAACCTCAAAAATTGCTACACTCCGCATCCTGTCATGAGGAAATATATTACTTTTGCAATGGCGGTTCTGATTTCGATGGTTCCACTCCAATTTTCACGGGAGAGTGAATCTGAGAGTACCTCGCTATACCACGAGATAAGCGATCCACTCGATCGCGCCTACGCGGTAGCGTTCGATAGATTAAATCTAAATATACGTCCTGGAACGGAAGTTGATGCAAAAAGCAAAGAGTCTCCGGACTCACTCGCTCATTGTAAATCAGTAGTTTATCGCACACTCCGCGTACTACCGCGCGAGCATCGCGACCGCTTGAAGACTGTAACTCTCTACTTCACAGAAGAGGGTAGACGCGGACTGGCCGGCGGGAATACGATGATTCTGCGGTGCCTAAACATCTCCGACCGTGAGCTCTCGGCGGTCATCGTCCACGAGACCGGTCACCTTGTTGACACCGGCCTCCTAAATGGCTCAGCAGAAAGCGGCGAAACAGCATTCGATGACTTTGGAGTTCCTGTCTACTCCGATGACCCTAGTGTGGAGTTCTACGCCATCAACTGGGACTCAACGACAAAAAAACGTGCCAACGCGAACAACAAAGACTTCTGCTCCACGTACGGAGCCGCCGACCCATTTGAAGACTTTGCCGAGTGCTACATAGCATATCGATTACAAGGAAAAAACTTTCGCACACTGGCGCAGTCAAACAAGTCACTTGAGTTGAAATATAATTTCCTAAAAAAATACGTCTTCAATGAAAAAGAGTTTGGTGATACTGCAAAAAGCACAACAACTTCAAGAAAACTACAACCATACGACGCAACGACTGTAGCGTATAATCTCTCATCGTTTTGGGCCGAACGTTAAAAAGGCCACGATTCAAAATACGACCTCATTTCCATTTTTTTGCTAGGGTACACTGGTTCCGACTGTGGTACACCAAGCATACTCCAAACCCCCTGGTCCATAGGCTTACGCCTCAGGGGGTTTTTAAAAATCTACACTTCGAAAGCAGACTGCGGCACGCGCCGAATCACCAGCAGATTAAACCCAGGAGTAAAACAGAGCGGCTCCAACGTCCCGCTTCGCGGGAGTCGGAGTATGG